>NZ_JBNRJY010000600.1:0-21525 GCF_059414725.1 Wolbachia endosymbiont of Tuta absoluta | reverse complement strand
GTTATATTCATTGCAGTTACTGACTTTCATTCTTATTGGCATATTTTTCCTTTGTCGGCTAAATATCTATTTTATAACAAATTCCATCAGTAACTGCCTGTTCTTTCCTTGAGTGGTGCAACAAAGCCTGCTGGAATCCAGCTAAACACTTTACAATGTTTTTGATGACGAAAAGACTGGATGCCAGTGTCTGGGCACTGGCATGACAGGAGTGTGAGATAAGGCTACATACATACTCCAACAGGTATGATGGTGTCATTCCAGTCTGGAATCCAGAAAAAAAGAAGCCAGTGTCAGCTACTTGAATGACATTATGGAAGACATCCTTCTCGCAAGCAAAATGTTCATGCAGATAATATTTAACTGTGATTGAAGATCTCTTTTAACTCTTTTATATGACCAAGCTTAATTATCTCAATATCATGAGAAGAATAATTGCCATTTTTAGGCATAATCGCTTTTTTAAATCCTAACTTTTGTGCTTCCCTTAGTCTGAGATCAGCATGCGAAACATTTCTAATTTCTCCTGAAAGTGCAACCTCACCGCAGATTATTGAAGAAGTTGGTAGCGGTAAATTTACTAAACTTGAAATAAGAGAAGCAGCAACAGCAAGATCAGCTGATGGTTCCTGTATTTTGAGTCCTCCCGCAATGTTTAGGTATACTTCTTTATCATGCAAAAACATTTTACAACGAGCACTTAGAACCGCGATTATCATAGCTAATCTATTAATATCCCAACCAACTACTGCTCTTCTTGGAGTTGCCATATTAGTCCTTGCTATTAATGCTTGCACTTCCATTAAGATTGGTCTTGAGCCTTCAACTCCTGCAAATACGGCGCTGCCAACTACTTCTCTATCATGTACGGTCAAGAATAATGATGATGGATTATCAACAGGCATGAGTCCTGCTTTAGACATCTCAAAAACACCAATTTCATTTGCAGGGCCAAATCTATTTTTAATAGTACGTAAAATGCGATATTGATTACTATTTTCACCCTCAAAATATAGTACTGTATCTACCATATGCTCCAGGGTTTTAGGTCCCGCTATTTGTCCATCTTTCGTTATATGGCCAACTATTAAGAGAGAAACACCATATTGCTTTGCAAGAACAGTCAATTCATGAGCGCAGGTACGGACTTGAGTTACAGTTCCTGGTGCTGATGTGACTTTGCTATCATACATAGTTTGTATAGAATCAATTATCAAGAACTTAATACTTTTATTTTTCCTTATTGTTGCTACTACATCAGTTAAAGATACTGTAGATAAAAGCTTAATTTTAGGTTCATTTATCTTAAGACGCTTTGCTCTGAGGCTCACTTGCTCTAAAGATTCCTCGCCAGATACATAAAGACATTCAAAAGAGGAAAGTTGTACAACATTAGCTGCAATCCTAAGCAAAAGAGTAGATTTTCCAATTCCAGGTTCACCACCAATTAAAATGCTAGCACCTTGAACGATACCTCCACCAAAAACTCTATCTAACTCTTCTATTCCTGTTAAAAAACGATCGGGGGTAATAATTTCACTATCTGATAACGCTTTTATTGAAATTGGTGCAGATGTACTTCTCGTTTCTGTTTTTAGTACTATTTCTTCGACAACCGTATCCCAACTGTCACATGCAATACACCTTCCTACCCACCTTCCAGTGCTATGACCGCAGAATTGACATACGTATGCAGTTTTCATAAAAGCCAAAATTATAATTCTAATAAAAATTAGCTAAATAAGTGAAATAAATTTAAATAGAGAAAATTACCAATCACACTTTTTATCTTGTGGTTTTATTTGCAATATTGCTACTAAGCTGACTAATAAGCAAAAAATTACATAAAGCCCAGCAGCAAAGTCTATTTTAGGAAACATTATAGTAAACCCAGTGCATATCATAGGAGTAAATCCACCATGCAGGGCATAAGAAATGTTACGTGATAAACTCACACCACTAAATCTAACATTAGTAGGAAAAAGCTCAGCAGTAACTATCCCTATAGGATTAATACCCCTCTCGATTATAGAAAGAGCCATAACACTCAACATGATTATAAGATAGCTTTTATAGTAATATGCAATAGATAACATAGGACAACATAATACCATTGTTATCACTATAAATAAGATTGCAGTGCGTTCTCTTCCTGTTTTATCAGCTAAAATTCCAAGC
The DNA here is from genome assembly GCF_059414725.1 of Wolbachia endosymbiont of Tuta absoluta. NCBI lineage: Bacteria > Pseudomonadati > Pseudomonadota > Alphaproteobacteria > Rickettsiales > Anaplasmataceae > Wolbachia > Wolbachia endosymbiont of Tuta absoluta. The sequence continues at coordinate 19,347 of NZ_JBNRJY010000600.1, read as the reverse complement.
ATTATTGAAGATATCGGCATTAATATACTGGTTATAATGAGTACAACTTCGTTGACATACGTTGTTACATAAGTTTCAACAGACACTATTTCTTTTGCAATTGTTCTAAGAAATATGGTAAATCCAACAGCAACATTAACAGGTACAGATATTAAAATGGCAAGTATCAGGGCTCTTTTATAGCGTTTTGTAAGCTCTATTATTGGTAAATTAGGTAAATTTCTTTGTTCTCGATTTTTTTCATACACTGGAGTTTCTCCTAGTGTATATATACTATATGCGCTTATTAATCCTAAAATGGCTGAAAAAATAAACGGCAGCCTCCAACCCCAAGCGTTAAAATCAGTGGTTTTTTTACAGATGATCACTGCAACCACAGAGAGCAATATGCCAATAGAGCGACCAAAACTTATTATTCCAAAAAACATTCCTAGTTTTTTCTTATTAGGTAAATGCTCTATGAGATAAACAGAGCTACCTCCTTGCTCAGCGCCAAGTGCAACCCCTTGTATCAGATGGATTGTAAGAAGCAACATAGTAGAGGTTATTCCTATTTTACTATAACTTGGAATAAACGCAACGAGACTAGAAGGAATCGATATTAGCAAGATAGCAATCGTTAACGCCATTCTCCTTCCATACCTATCACCAATGTGACCAAATACAGATGCACCAAGTGGTCTTACCATTGCACCCAGTCCTGCAATTCCAAACAATTGCAATATGCTGTAGTAGATATCTTTTGCATAACAAAATTCTCTACTAATTATATTAACCAGATCAATAAAGAGCATATGGTCATACCATATTGCGATTCTACAGAGTATTGTTGCAATCAATACTCTTGTTTGTTGATTGTACACTTAGTTTAATTTGTAAATGTCTACTTATTTTTATTTTGGCTGCTTTTTAGAACTTTGCAACTCAAGCGTATGGCTTATATGTAAATATTATTAAAATTGGAACTTGCATAACCAGCCAGTCTGGGATCAAATAAAAAAATCTGGTCATCCGCTGGAATGACATGGTGGAATGTGTCATTCCAGTACTCCTTTTCTTGTCATCCCTGTGCTCCGACACTGGGATGACACCTCTCTTAAATTACTTTAGTTACAAATATCAAGAAATTTACCAAGTAGAAAAAAGACAAAAGAAACCCCCTATTAGCTAGCTCTAATCCTGAAAATTGGCCTGTCTTAAACAGCCCGTTTCAGCTTATATGGTTAAAAAACTGGAAGTTTTGTAAAGAAATAAGATGCACATAGTGCAAAAAATTAAAAATAAGACGACAACTGCGTTATGCTTTTGTCGTTTAATCTGCACAGACGAAGATAAATAGTATAGCGTTATCCTTATGGTAAGGGAGTTGAAAAAATTTATAAAGCAGGTTCTTTCATTAGTTTTTTTGCGAACATCAAACAATTACTTAGAAAAATTGGAAAGACCATTAAAATATTTTTTTACTTTTTATTCTATATATTTCAACATATTACCTTTAAGTACTAATAATTATGGCATTATTAATAGTTGAGTCGCCAGCAAAGGCAAAGACGATAGGTAAATATTTGAGTAAAGAATTCAAAGTGGCTGCATCTTTTGGCCACGTCAGAGATCTGCCAGCGAAGAATGGTTCTGTTGATCCTGATAATGACTTTGCCATGAAGTATGAGATTATTGAAAAAGCAGAAAAGTATGTAAAAGAGTTAGTCAAGGAAGCTAGTAAAACATCAGATATATACCTTGCAACAGATCCAGACAGAGAAGGGGAAGCAATAGCTTGGAATGTGATAGAGGCACTAAAGGAAAGAAAAGCAATCAATGATGAAAGCAACATTCATAGAGTAGTCTTTAACGAAATAACAAAAAGAGCAGTGCAAGAAGCTATAAAAAATCCACGTGAAATTAATATGGACTTAGTGCGTGCACAGCAAGCACGCAGAGCTTTGGATTATCTAGTTGGATTTAGCTTGTCACCGCTGCTGTGGACAAAATTGTCGGGAAGCAAATCTGCAGGGCGAGTGCAGTCTGTTGCATTAAAGCTTATATGCGAACGAGAGGATGAAATCAGTAAGTTTATAACACAGGAGTATTGGAGCATAAAGGCAGAAATGCAAAATAGCAAAGATGAGGCTTTTTTTGCTATGCTAAGCCACTATGACAATAAAAAGCTAGAAAAATTTGATATTAAAAATGAAGAAGAGGCAAAGAACTTAGTCAGGGAGATCGAGTCAAGGCAGTATGCTGTAAGCACAGTAGAACGCAAGCAAGTTAAGAGAAACCCGCTTCCTCCATTTATCACCTCAAGTCTTCAGCAAGATGCAGTGAATAAACTGTATTTTAATGTGAAAAATGTTATGCGAGTAGCGCAAAATTTATATGAAGGTATCAATATTGGTGGTGAAACCGTAGGGTTGATAACTTATATGCGTACAGATGGGTTTCATATTGCAGATGAGGCTATAAACTCAATCAGGGGATCAATTAAGTCATTATATGGTGATAAATATTTACCGCAGTCTCCTCGTAAATATGTAAAAAAGGTCAAAAATGCTCAAGAAGCACATGAAGCAATCCGGCCAACTGATATTAATAGAACACCGGGTAGTATTAAGGATTACTTAACGCCAGAGCAATTTAAATTGTACGATTTAATCTGGAAAAGAACCATCGCAAGTCAAATGGAATCGGCGATTCTTGATCAAGTGGTAGTTGGAATTAGTTCTATTGACCAGAAAGTGATTCTGCGAGCAAGTGGATCAAGTATATTCTTTGATGGTTTTTATAAAGTTTATCAAGATAACATAGAAGCCGAAAATGAAGGCCTGCTACCTGCCATGAAGGAAGAGGAAGCGTGCAAGTTGATTTCTGTTGATCCGAAACAGCATTTTACTCAACCGCCACCTCGTTATAGTGAAGCGAGTATAGTAAAAAAAATGGAAGAAGTCGGTATAGGTCGCCCATCAACTTATGCAACAATTATTTCGGTATTACAAGATCGTGAATATGTTTCATTGGATAACAAAAGATTTATTCCAAGCAGCCGCGGTAAGATCGTGACTATATTTTTGGAAACTTTTTTTCAGCGTTGTGTAGAGTATGACTTTACAGCACAAATGGAAGAAAGGCTTGATTCAATCTCAAATGGACATGCAGATTGGAAAAAAGAACTAGGCTATTTTTGGGTGCCATTTTTTAATCATGTAAATTCTGTTAAGCAAATGACACATGATGAGATTTTTAGTGGTATTCATGATTTGGTAGTCAATTGGTTTTGCTCAGAGGAAGGAAAGGAAGAAATAGGTAAAAAATGTCCTAATTGCTCTGGTGGTATATTGAAATTAAATTTTGGAAAAGCCGGTGTGTTTCTTGGATGTTCTAACTATCCTGCATGCAATCATACAAAAGAAATTACGGGCAGTAATGACAATTCAGAATATCCAAAAAGTTTGGGTATAGATGATATGACAGGCCAAGAGGTAATGATCAAAAAAGGTCCTTTTGGACTTTATCTGGAGTTTAATAGTGAGTCAGAAAAGAAAAAAAAGATTTCTGTACCAAAAGATATAAATGTTAATGATATTGATCTAAATACCGCCACTCGATTACTTTCCCTGCCGAAAATAATCGGAGAGCACCCTGAAACTGGAAAAGAAGTAAAAATAGGTCTTGGACGATTTGGGTACTATATTCTCTATGATGGTCGATACTTTTCTCTTAAAAAAAGCTCTAAGGAGGTATTAGACACACAATTAAACGAAGCTATACAAATTATTGAGAGCAGCCCACGCAAAGAGCTAAAATCTCTTGGTTTTAATGAAAAGGGAAAAGAAGTTTTTATCTGCAACGGTAGGTACGGATTCTATATAAAATGCGGTAAAACAAACGTTGCGTTGGGCAAGAATGCAGATATTGAAAGTATAGATCTGAAGAAGGCTTTAGAGTTAATTAAGAATAAAAAGTAGACTTCTTGCATAACCATTCTTTATATGTTCTTTATTGTTGTTCCAGCCCTACACGCTGGAACTGAGAAAAAAAGAGACTGAATGACAGGAAAGAAGTTACTGCGGCCGCTACTAAGTCAGCAGCTGCAGTAGTGTGACGCAGACGTGCTACCAGGAAAATAGTCTCTATCAGAGTTAAGCTTTGCTTGCAAAATGAAAAGTAAGACCAGCTTCTATACCGTGTGTGTGAAACACTTGATTGCCTATACTGATACTTTCTTTATGTAACTTCTGGTCCGATGGTTTTTGACTTTTATTCAATTCTAATATCTTTTTTCCATCTGGGTTTACCGGTTGCTTTGCTTTCATTTCTCCTAACACCTCTGCTTCAAAATCAACATTACTACCAAGAACACCAAAACCTCTATATCCGATGTGCATATTTACATCTTCGTTTATACGATAATCAAAGCCAGCTTTCAATTGACCTGCAGGTCTTATTGACGATTTTTCAAACATTGTCATTCTTGTTGCACCGACTCCAACCCCAACATAAGGAGAAAAAGATAAACTATCACTTTTCCAATAATGATAAACATTTGCCATTACAGATGCGTTTTCTACTTGGTCATGATTAATTACAGTTTTATACATATAAGTTTTTTTATTAGCACTCTCACTAACGTCTTTTAGATACGAAACAGTTACTTGATTACTTGATAAACCAATATTATCTACTTTTACAGAAGAGTACATCCCTTCCAATTCAGCTCTATAGCTATTATTGCCTAGTTCTCCTGTGTAACCAAACGTTACATTTGCAGCAAAAGGTGGGTTATAATCTCCTTTATACTTACTTATTAACTGACCTTCTGTTCTCTGAGCGTCTATGTCATTTATAGATACACGGTTATCATCTTTAGCATCTTTGCCTCCAATTTTTGCTTTCAACTTACCCAAGTTCAAATATTGACCGTAATATCCACCACCAAAGTAAAATCCTTCTGTTTCACTTGCAAAAGATTGTTGTGACAACAATAAAGCAAGTGCTGTAACTGCTAATGTTTTTTTACTCATCATGACTATTCCTCTAGTTAAAATAGCTAATCTAGTACTAATTAATTAAAAATGATTTAATATGAAAAAACTAATTATTTTCTAAGCTAAAAAATAGGTAAAATTAACCTCTATCCTCGATTTTATTGCCGTCTAGTTTGTCCTCATCTTCAAATTCATCATCATCGTCAAATTCATCCTTACTGTCTTCATCATCAAACCCATCATCGTCTTCCTCATCATCAAACCCATCACCACCTTCAAACTTATCATCAATATCCTCGTCTTCAAATCCATCTTCAATCCCTGGCTCATCGTATATTGCATCTTCAGTTTTAGCTTCAACAGGATAATCAGCAGCTTCAATAGCATTACTCTCTTCTTCATTACTAATCTTATCTTTGTTAGCAGCAGAAAAGACCTTGTTTGGATCATATGGCTCTTGTGTAGGCACACGTGTTGGTTTAATCAGCCTTCTTGTGAATGTGCTATCACTATAGTACAAAATTTTCTTTGACTTAATTGGATAAGTCGATTCTATCAAAATTATCTGATCATCACGTGGCAGCATAATAATTTCTTGAGGTAAGAGCAATGCTCTCTGTGTTTCAGAGATATGCAATGATCTTGATGCAGGATTCAAGTCTAAAAATTTAGGTTTGTTTAATGATTCTTGTTGTACAGTTTTGTTTCCTATAAGCTGAGATATCAAATTAGCCGTTTCAATATTATTGGCTGCAAAAGTTATTCTATAGGTTGAGTTTGATAAAAAGGAGTTCATTCCTGCTTCTTCATATATTCCTTTAAGCTGTTCAGTATCTTGAACAATTAAAAATAACCTTACTCGATAGCCACGAAAGTATGCGATGCCCGTTTGAAATTGCTCCATTTTTCCAAGTGTTGGAAACTCATCCATTAAAAATAATACGCCGTAAGGCTCGTCATCCGATGGCAATTTTCTACATAAAAACTCAGTTGCCTGTTGGTAAAAAACCTGCATTAAAGGCCTGAGCCTAGTTAAGTTATCAGGAGTTAAACCAACATAAACTGTAGTTTTCTTCTTTTTAAAATCCAAAATATTAAAATCACTTGATGCAGTTGCAGTATCGATCAATGGGTTTGCCCACAATTCAAGCGACGAGTTCATAGTTGACACAACACCTGATCTTTCTTTGTCAGCCTTTTGCAAAAAAGCTGCAATGTTCATATACGCTACCGGATGTATTATTTTACCCATTGTGTCCAAAACTACAGCAAGATTGTAAACTACGTCATCGCTACGCATCGTACGCACAACCTCACCAAAAGATTTAACTTTCTCTGGTGCAGCAAGTAAATATAGTACCACCCCAACAAATAAGCTTCTTGCTTCGTTTTGCCAAAAATCTTGTTCAGGCATGATTAGGTTAGCTATTTTTTGCACATCGTCAACCATCTGTCCAGGTTTTTCACTAATCCATTCCAGTGGATTATAACAATGGCTTACCCCATCTGGCTGCGCTGGGTTCCATACATATACTTTTTGTCCTTGTCGCTCTCGCCAACCACTTGTTATTTCATAGTTTTCTAATTTTATATCATGCACAATTACCGAATCATTCCAAAATAACAAATTAGGAATTACAAAACCAACACCTTTACCAGAGCCTGTAGGTGCAAAGAGCAATGCATGCTGAAACCCATCAGCAATAAAATATCCTCTCTTATCTTTACCAAGCAATAGACCTTTTTTGCTTCTTAATCCCGCTTTTCGTATGTCTTTCTCTGATGCCCACTGTGAATCTCCATGAAGTGATTCTTTCTTTTTAAATGGCCGCCACTCAATTAGTCTTTCTCTCACATTCCACAAAATAATCATCAAAACAATTTGAGGCAGTATAGAAGATACAACTAATTTAATTTTGAGCTCAAAGCTATATAGCTCTGGATGATGCCAACAATATTGTATATGATCAAAAATTGTCGGCCAGAGAGCTTGAGGAAAAGGTGTCAAGCTAGGATTAATTGCTCTAAAATCTACACCATCTGGACCGTCAACAAACAGGTAGAATAATATACCAGACAAATAGAAGCAAAATTCAAGTATGCTAAAAGATACTACACCTCCTATGAGAATATTGCGTAGGTGATTTCCATTACTCATAAACTACTTTTTCTTAACTTACGTATAAATTTAAGTATTTTCATTTGAAGATCTAGTAAATAATATTTCAGAAATGCTTCTTTTTCCACCACTGGTCCTTTTGAGTTGAATAACAATGTCAATTACATTTCTAATGTATGGTATGATCTGATCTGGGGGAATTCCAAGATTTGCTTGCATAACCATAAGTTTTATTTGCTCAAGAGCCATTGCCGGACTATCCGCATGAAGAGTTGATATTGACCCTGGGTGGCCAGTGTTTATTGCTCTAAGAAAACTAAAAGCTTCTGCTCCACGCAGCTCACCAACTATTATTCTATCTGGTCTTAAACGTAAACATGCCTCTATCAAATCTTGAGTGGTCACTTTTGCCCTACCCTGACCTCCTTTAGAAGCAATAAGATGTACTCTATTCGGATGATCATTCAAAACTATCTCTCTTGCATCTTCAACAGTAATAATTCTTTCTTCAGATGGAATAGCACGCAAAGTAGCATTAGTAAAAGTGGTTTTACCAGTGGAAGTTCCACCACTAATTATGATATTTTTCTTACTTATTACAGCATATTCTAAAAACTCTTTTATTTTTTTTTGTTTCAGTAGCAAATCTAGGTGACGATCTACTGGATTATCGGTCACTCCTATAACAGTTTCAGAAAAAGCCCCCATTTTTTCATAATCATCCAATGCCAATTGCATAGAAGAAGGTTTACGAATTGAAATGACTACTTTATCAGGCTCACATGCTGGAGGAAACACTATCTGTATACGATAACCATTTGGTAATGTAGCTGAAAGCAGCGGTGTCTCTTCGCTCAGTTTTTGTTCTGTAGCTTGAGCAATCAACCTGCTAAGAGATTTTAAATGATTAAGATCAAATATTTCTAACTTTTCGCATCTTATTTCACCGCGATTTTCAATCCATACTTCCTTCGGTTTATTTATTGATATTTCATTTACACCTTCCTCTTGAAATATCCCTTGTAATGGCTCCAAGTATGTATCAAGTGCAGCATAGTTCATTTCAGTTATTTAATATTGACTGTGGAGGAAATACTATATCTTGGTTAACAAATACTTTCAATGCAGTTCCTTGATTAACATAAATAGTTGGTTTTTTATCTACACTCCTATCAACTATATCTCGCATGTCTTTGGAAAAATCATTGATTGACTTCCCGATTGCTTCATCATAAACAGATTTGCTTCTTTTCTGAGTTTGCCTCAACAGTTGACGTACATCGTCTAAAGTTATACCGATATTGTCACTAGTAATTGTATCAACTCCACTAGCTCCAGAACTTTTTATCACACTTACTATTTCTTCCTTTATTATTCTCAGCAAATCCTGATCACTTTTAGCATTTCGAATTTTTTCAATAGCCCTAATACCCAATTTCCATTTTTCGTCTCCTACCTTCCCAACTTCAGTTTTTATAGAATTCTCCAATCTCTCAACAATAGCCCCTTTGAGAGAAGAAATATCTATTTCAGTTGCAGTAATAGACTTCACTGCATCCATGGCAGTTAGCGCATCGATAAGATTAGAGGCTTTTTGTCCTACAACAGCTGAACCAATCGAAACACCAGCAAGTGCCACTGAAGAGAATAATGCACTTGCTATTTTATTATCAACTATTCCAGCTATCCCTGCCCTTCCAAGCTCATCGGTACCAGATGATGCAATAGCAACATCTATACCATGAGGAAGAATGATCCTATTCCAATTTATGTTCACGCGGGCTTTTGCAACATTTGAGTCGAATGAATAACCACCTATTAACCTTGAACCTTTTGGTATTAAAATTGTATCACCAGTTTCTGCATAAACGTCTCTACTAACAACAGCACGGAGCATTCCTTTTAAGTCAGAACTTATTGCAGTTTCAAGAATAGCGTCAATAACTTTACCTTGAATAATCATTAAACCAAGCTTTCCAGCTTTGGTAGCTTTGCTCGACTGTGCTGAGGTATTGGATAAAACAGCATCTGTAGCTTTACCTTCCCCACTACTACCTGAAATTGCTAACATTTGTGCACTACGTCTGTCTCTAGGATAACCGCCACCCCCTATTGTAGGAAATGAAGTAGGCAAATTGCTAATAACATTACCAGAAGGAAAATTTTGCTTTGGTAAAACAGGTATATTTGACAAGGGAATTTCTTTTAGTTGCTCTTCTTTTTTTGTCACTTCCTCTTTTTTGATTTGTTTTACTTCTGGTATGACTTGTGGGATAGGAAGAGGAGGTAAGGGTGGCAAGAGATCAGTTGCTATCCTCTCGGAAACTACTACATTATCTGGAACTTGTTCTAACTTTCCTTTCAATTCTTGAATGTTTTGCTTTGTTTCCTCTTTTTTAACAATCTCTGGACCCTCTTTATTAGAAGGACTAAAATAAAGATAGTACACTCCACCAACTAAGAGCGCTACCATAACTATCATCAATGCCTTATAACCTTGATTAGAGCCAACTGTTACTACCTTGCTTTCTATCTCTGATTCATCTTCTACACTATTATGCCTTTCTTTACTCATATTATATGTACCAGAACTAAAGTGACCTATTTATAACTTCAACTTCACTACCTTCATAACGCATTAATAGCTTTTTATGTACTCCTTTTATTACAACATAATCATCAAATAACAGCCTTTTACAGGATTCGCCTTCTATAAAAATCTGAGGAATTTTATTACTATTTCTAAACTTTAAATAGGTTAAATAACCATCATCGAATAACTCAATTGGAACTATATCTACGTTACCACCTTCATCAATATATGTATAGTTGTACCTCGTATTATTTTCTTGTATTATTTTTTCTGGCTTTTCTGTAATGTATTGCATTTGAGTAGGTAAAGAAACCTCATCTAAATCAACATCAAATTCATCTTCTTCTTGAGGATAATAAAAACGTATTACGTAAGATATATCCTTTTCAACGGAATAATCATGATCCACTTTTTTAGCATCAGTATCTGGGTATTTATCGTAATTTGGTCTTGAAATTAGATCAAAAATGTAATTTCTCTTTTTAGTTGTCGTAATAATCATGTTAGTGCGACTACTGACTTCAAATGGCATGACAAGCAGTTTATTATCATAAGGATTAATTTTCCAACTTGATGCATCACCAACAGCAATATTTTTGACTTTTTCCCCTTCTGCAAACTCAATATAAGAATAGTAACCTTGACTAAAAATTACTGTAAACACCTCATTAGGGCTATATACAAAAGTCTTTATTCTACTATCTACAGAAATAGGTTTATTATTAATAGATGCATTTAAGTTGCCACTTATTAGTAAAGCTAAAACTAACAATATCCTACACATATTCATCATCTACTCTATATGAAATAACTTGAAACCCTAACGGGTTAATATATCTTTGCTGATCATTCATTTCAAGCGATGCATATTTATACGACATCACAACTATCTTATTTTTCCTTGAGGAATTTCCATCTTTTCGTGTAAATTCTATAGAAAATCTCACTTGAAGAGCATCATTACCTAATTTTTGAATTGAACGAATTTTCAACTCACCTTTAGCATCTGAATATAAATTAAAAAGGTCATTCATATTCTGCGATTTTATATAATTGCTAAATTCACTATATACACTAGGCGAAGAAAACAACCTTACTTTTGTATAATAATTATAATTATAATTATATGGGTCAAAAACCTCCCTTGCTTTTATATACTCTGAAATAAAATAATCGTTCAGCGTTTCATTTGCAGAATATTGTTTTACTGTAACAGGATCAACCAATTGCACTATTCCTGACTTTTTGTCAATTTCTATAACGAATGGCTCAATAGTGCTACTTGTGCTAATTTTAAATATAGCTAATATGCTTATAGAAATTGCAACTAGTAATATTAATGTAAATAAAAGTAAAGTATTTCTCTGAGCAACAACTGTGCTATAGCGACTTGAATTCCAATTTATATCCTTATCCAATGACTCATTACTTTTTTCTTGTTTTAAAAATTTCAGCATCTCAATATTCTTAAAAATCTTAACTTATATTAATTAACATAGCAAGCTAACAAAGTAGTTATAACAAAAAAGCTAATAAACCCTTAATCCATGGCCTAACTTGCCAAATTTTGTTTCCATATATGAATCATTATATTCATTGCGTTCCATAATAAGTGGTATACACTTTGTAACTTCTATACCGTTATTTTTCAACTCTGATAACTTTCTACCATTGTTTGTAAGTAATTGTATTTTGTTAATGTTCAATTTCTTAAGTATTTTAGCTGCAACAGCAAAGCTCCTTTCATCATCTTCAAAACCCAATACTCTATTTGCATCAACAGTATCAAGATTATATTTTCTTTGCATACTGTATGCTCTTAACTTATTAGTTAAACCAATGCCTCTCCCATCTTGCATCAAGTATAATATAATGCCATTCCCAAAGTCGGTCATTATTTGAATCGCTTGATGTAACTGGCTTCTGCAATCACATGATAAGCTGTCTAATAAGTCTCCTGTATAGCATGCAGAATGAATTCTCACTAATGGCTCATTATCTTTATCTGGATTGCCAATGATAATTGCATAATGTTCTCTTCCGCCACTTTTGGTTCTATAAGATATGATATCTACTTCTTGAGTCTGCTTTAAAAATAATGATGTTTTGCACACTTCATACACACTATGATTTTGTTGAAAATCATTCACAAGTAACGTATTTAGTGCAATAATGTCATTTTCTTCACACCAATTTCGCATTTCATGTTTATTCTCAAAAGTCATATCAGCCACTAACGCGTATGGCAATAATTCTGAGAACTTAAGCAAGGCAACAGCATACGCATCTATTGTCTTTGAGCATTGCAACTCTTTTATCCAATCTTCCTTTGAACAGTTTATTAAATGGAGCAGTTCATCAAAATTGCTTATCAACAGACGTTTGCTACTATGTTCTTTACTCTGACATATGTATTTTACCTTACTTGCAGTCAAAGTAACATACACATTACCTGATATAAGCTTATATTGACTAAATAAATTTTTTTCTAAAGTTTCAGCAGCAGCAAGCAATAGATAGTTATTTTCATCATCATATATTAAAATTGGAAGACCACGCCTGACTTCACTGATGGCCCTTTCTACTTTATTTCTACTTTGATTTCCTATAAACATTTCACCTACACCAAACAACTTGGTGCGGTCGAGAAGACTTGAACTTCCAAGGCTTTGTGAGCCACAGCGACCTCAACGCTGCGTGTCTACCAATTCCACCACGACCGCACTTTATTCTAGTTTCTATATAATTACTTTAAATTACTTAATCATTTTAGGATTTTTCATCTAAAGTGTCAATCTGATACTAGGATAATTTAGGAAATGCCTGTATAATTTAACTATGAATTTTATGGTTACAAACTTTAATCATTTAAGATAATCTTAATACTAATTCTTAATTTAGGTTTTTATACAAATGAAAGTAGCTAATATCTTCATTTTTTTAATTCTATCTCTTACAATTAGCTTTCACTCTAATCATGCACAAATATTGTACACATGGTCTCAAATCATTCCAGAAAATAAATTAAGCATACGTGCGATTATAGACAATAACATGTGTCCCATTGCTTACGTCGATAATAAGGCAGTAGAAATGCTAAGTCGCAGCTCAATTAACAATACCGAAACAGTTTGTGAACTGATAGTAGAAACAAATGCTCAAAACATTAGTATTGACAATATAAAAGTTCCCGTATTAGCGGAAAAGATCAGCAAAATTGCCTTCATTGGCGATACAGGATGTAGAATAAATATGTTATTTCAGCAAGAATGTAATTCTGTAGATAACTGGCCTTTGAAAAAAAATTTAGATTCAATCGCTTTTCATAAACCAGATTTAATTATCCATGTTGGTGATTATCATTATAGACAAACAAAATGTAGAAACACAAAAAAGTGCGGCGATATTTATGGATATAGCAAAGAAGCTTGGTACGCTGATTGGTTTGAGCCTGCAAAAGATATTTTAACACAATCTCCTTTTCTTTTTGTTCGTGGAAATCATGAGAGTTGTAATAGAGCTTATGAAGGATGGTTCAGATATTTAGATTCATACCCCTTTTCCCCTCAAAAATGTGAAGATCTTATTTCCAGTTGGTTCTTAGATGCTGGGCCGATGAAGTTTTTTATCTTCGACTCTTCATCCGGTGAGGAAATTTTTACAACCCAAAGCACAGTTGATGCTTTTGAGAGGCAGTTTGATAAATTGATACAAGATAAGCCCACGTGGTTTTTGACTCATAAACCACTTTGGAGATCTCCAAAAAAAGAATTTTTGACATTAAAAAGCCATGGCAATCTTACACAAATTGAAGCTTTTGGAGATAAATTTCCAAGCAATGTTACTACCATAGTTTCTGGCCACATTCATATAGCCCAGATTTTATTAATGGATAATGTTCCAGATCAGATTATAGTTGGAAACGGCGGTGCATTATTACACGCTCAAGATCAAGAACCTGTTTATCAAAACGTAGAATTTAACTATCCAAATAGTAGAAATTACTTAGCACACGAAGTTAGAAACTTTTTCGGCTTTGGCTTTGCAATATTAGGTTTAGACGATCACAAATTTACTTTCTATAACCAAGATAATAAGGAAATGTATTCTGCAAACCTAACGAAAGACTTTAAACTTAAAACAAATTAAAATTAGGACTATTTGTTGTTATCGATTACTGACCTTACCGAGAAAAAGTAGAGAAGTAGAAATGTGAGTTGACAAAATAAGAGAAATATAGTATATTAATGGTAGTAAGAGTATTTAAAATTAATTATGCCAGTAGCAGTAAATACACCAGATAACATACAAAGAATGTCGAAATTTAAAAAGGCAAGAGATATTTTACTAGCCCCTGTGAGATGGCTAGTCATTGGTTTAGCTGTAGTATTACTCATAGCATTTATTGTTTTTGTCATAGCGTTAATTCTAGTTGCTCAAGCATTGGGTAAGCTATATCTTCTTGCAGGAGGCAAATTACCAGAATGGTTAGAGCAAAGAACTGAAGCATTTATGGAGGCAGTGCGTGTCCCACAAACAACGCATGATACTAATGTAAATGATGCAATTAATATTAACGTTCAAAAGCTAAAAGAAAACTATGGCGAGCCTAATGTTGATGATAAGTTTATAGAGGAAATAGAAGGATTTATTGATCAGTTAGAGTGTATAGCAAATGGTACACAAAAAGCTGTGGATAAAGATCAACTCACAGAAGATGAGAAAAAACATGCACTTAAGTGCTTGGAGCGTATAAAAAACAACCCTGATACACATAGTGGAAGCGGATTAACATTGAAGCAAGTTTTAAATTTGGTTTGGAAAGCTTGTAAAGATGAAAATAAAAAAAGTGCTGATGATAATATAGATATTAATACCCGCATATCACAGAGAAAATATCAACTGGTTAAACATTTAGTAGAATCGCAAACAGAATATGGAGTATCTGTTGGCAGTGCATGTTTTACTGGTGCCTTTAACAGTATTGTCTCTTCCTTGTACACTTTTGAAGAATTTTTCTTCTTGCAAAGAGCGGATAAGGATACTGTAAAACAAGAGTTTGAAAATGATCTACAAAAAAAAGGTGAAGAATTATTTAATCGGCTTTCCAATGATAAAGAAAAAAAAGAAGTTGCAGAAGCTTTAAGTAATCCTTCTACAAATTTCTTTATTAGCTTTATAGAATCATTTAAAAATCACTCTGCACGTGCAGTTTTAGGCGATAAAAGATGTGATGAACTAATAAAAGAGCATTTTGGTAATCTTCAATATAAACCAACAATATCTTGCTTTATAAAGTAATCACTTAACTAACGGCAAAGTGATACCATGTTGATTCATATATTTTCCTTTCATATCATCATATGACTTCTCACACTCACTTTCGCCGCTTAAAAACACAAATTGGCATGCTCCTTCATTAGCGTAAATTTTTGCAGGAAGTGGAGTAGTGTTAGAGAATTCAAGTGTGACGTGACCTTCCCATCCAGGTTCTAAAGGTGTGACGTTCACTATGATACCACATCTTGCATAAGTTGATTTGCCAACACAAATTACTAGTACATTCCTTGGTATACGAAAATATTCCACTGTGCTGGCAAGCACAAAACTATTTGGTGGAATTATACATACATCTGTTTCCTTATCTATGAAACTATTCTCAGAAAAATTCTTTGGGTCTACAATAGCTGAATTAACATTAGTAAAAATCTTAAACTTATTACTAACTCTTGCATCATAGCCATAAGATGATAATCCGAAAGATACAACACCCTTACTGCTTTTATGATTCACAAAAGGCTCTATCATTCTAGAGTTTTCAGCCTTTTCCCTTATCCATTTATCTGGCATAACTGCCATAATTGTCCTTTAAAGTTTTGTAATACTTATAATAATATGTAATAGAATTTAAATGTAAACCTGAATTAGCGTTACACTCTGGAATGGCAAAGTTTCCAGTATAAACTACCTATACAAAAATAAATTGGCAATATTTCAAGCCTGCCAAGCAGCATCAAAAACGATAGAAATAGCTTTACTCCACCACTAAAGGAGGAATAATTACCTGAAGGACCTATTAGGTTACTAAATCCTGGGCCAGAATTTGTAAGCATTGCAGAAACAGAGCTGATGCTAGTTATAAAGTCCGCATTGCTCAAGTAAGACATCACTATTGATGATATAGTGAACGTTAACATGTAAATCGCAAAAAACGTAAAGACGGATTGAACTTCATCATTTTCCAGTATTTTACCATTGAGTTTTACTCTATCGCTTTCACTTGGATTTAATAAAGAGCTAAAGTAATTCCTTATAGATTTTAGAAAAATGACTAAACGGAAGATTTTGATTCCACCACTAGCAGAACCACCACATCCACCAATAAAGGCTAAAAAGAAAGCTAAGACTGAAATAAAGCTCCAATTCAAGTAGTTGAACATTACATAGCCAGTTGATGTGATAAAGGAGGTAATGGTGAATGTGCTGTACCTAAATGATAAAAATACTCCTAAGTCAAAATTTTTATATAACCAAAAACAAGCAAGCAAAGATGAGATAACAACTATCTTAATAAAGTAAGAGACCTGTTCATCATAACAAACGTCTAATCGTCTTATAATTTTTAAATAGCTCAGAAAAGGTAAAGAGCCTAAAATCATAAAGATAATTGTTATGACCTCCAATATAGGGTTATTGTAGTAGCCTATAGAATCGTTATAGTTAGCAAATCCACCAGTTGATACAGCGGACATTCCGTGACATACTGCGTCAAATAATGGCATGCCAGCTAGATAATAGGAAAATATGCACAATAAAATTAGGCAGTAATATATTTCTGCAATATGTATTACTACGCTTCGCGTATGTGGTAACTTTCTTTTAAGAGCATCTGAGTACTCAGAATAGAGTAAATTATTTAAGCTCAAAACCTTAAATATGGGAAAAATTGCAATTCCTACTGTAATTACTCCAAAACCACCTATACCGTGTAGCATTGCTCTCCACAGTAGTATCCCCGGAGATTGTTGCTCGATGTAACTTAGAACAGTTGCTCCTGTGGTTGTAATCCCAGATACTGCTTCAAACAGTGCATCAATGTAGCTTAAACTATCAAGATAAAATGGAATAGCTGCAAACAGAGATAATGCAATCCAGGTACAACTGGTAATCGCAAAAATTGCCGGCATTCCATGTACCCTATTTAGTTTACCCAGTAGAATAAAAGTCGCACTAAATGTGCAGGTAACTATAAATCCAACCAGAAAATTTTTCCATTCGTAACCTAGATAATTATTAGTAATAGCAGGAATAAGCATTGCTACGCCAAACAACAATAGAAAAATTCCCACAATAAACGCAATTGAACGTAAAACTTGCAGACTTTCCATAGACAGTACTGTGAAAGCTATATGTTATTAAAACTTCAACCGCTTTGCTAATTTTTTCTCTTGACTTGATTATAAATACGTATAATTATAGCGCTAAATTTGCCATAAGAGATAGAGGTAAGGTATGTTATTAACTGACAGACAAAAAAACATTCGAGATTCATTAATTAGTGAAGCTATACAAGGCAACTTTGAGAATATAAAAAATAATTACGATAGCGATATACAAGAAGTTTTGAAAAGCGAATTACCTAGTAATATACAAAAAGAGTTTAAAGACGATCTACCTAACCCTTGTACCACTTCACAGTTGATTATATTCAAAAAAAATCAAAAGGAAATTAATCAATGTATACAGAAAATGGAGCAAAAAATTGAGAGTATTTCGTGTGATATAGCTATGCAAGAAGCGAAAGGAAATGATGATTCGCATATGCAAAAAGTGAAAAACTTAAAGAGAACAAGTGATCTTCACCACAAATTACGTCAAGCAATAGATTATTTAGATGTTAAAAAAGTTAAAGCAGTATTAGAAGATTGTGATACAAATCTAGCAATGATTTTAAATAGACCTATACATTCACAGAGCAAAACTACCCTTTTACTTTATCCTCTGCAAGTTGGTCTTAATAAACGATATATAGGTGATGGTAAAAGATTGAAACAAGAAGATCTGAGAAATATAAAAGAAATTACTAAACTTCTTTGGGATAAAGCTTCTCCTGATATTCGCAATTTCTGGTTTAAATTCCATCAAGATCAACAAGAAGAAAGTACAAAAGACACAAAAGCAACCTTTGAAGCTCATTTGAAAAAAGCTCCTCCTGATATTCGTGACTTGTGGCTTAAATATCAAAGAGTGCCTGAAAATCAAGATGCAGCTGTAATAAAACTTCTTAAAGGTGAGCAACAACGACATGCCAAGATAGGTAGTGAGAAGTGGCTTGAAGATTTCATTCAAGAAGTTAAAGATTACAGAGAACAAAAAACCATAGAAGAAAACCTTGAAATAGCTACAGAGAAACCTACAACAAAATCTGTTCTACAAGACGCACAACTTTCTCAAATAAATAGAACTTGTTGTATTTTGTAGTAAATAAGTTCTTAGGAAATCTAAGTATGATAACAATAAAAACAAGAAATTTAAACGTTCTATTTTTAACCTAGTATCCAGAATAAAAAAATATCAAAGTCATCATATTATATCACGAACCTTTTCCAAGACTTTTTTTATATTTTCGCTTGAAAGTGGAATTAAGCCAAGCCTAGATAAATATCCACCTTCAGTACTAATAGAGTCTACAACTTCTCTAATGAATTCCCTTAATCCATCAACAGTATCTAAGTGTTCTTTCTTTATATAAAGATATAAAGGCCTTGCTAACATATACTCCCCCGATGATATATTTTTATAAGTTGGCTCAATTCCTGCGATTGTGCTTCCTTGAATCTCATCTTGGTTTTTCGCTAAAAAGCTGAAGCTAAATATTCCTAAAGCATTTTTATTGCTCTTCAATTTTTGTATTATTATGTTTTCATTAATTCCAACTTCTATATATCTTCCATCATCTCTGATATTACTACATGCTTTCTTTCTTTTTTCTTGGTCTTGATAATTCTCTTTGAAAATCCTTGAGTTCATACATGAATATTGATCAAGCATAATAAAATTAATCAAAGTTTCATGTGTACCTGTATTTTGATGTGGGCCATAGATTTTAATTTCTGTTTTTGGTAGAGCTTGATTTACATCAGACCAAAATTTCTTGTTATTCTTTACTAATCTATCATTGTCTTCAGAATATGAAGATAAAGTTTCAAACAGGTCATTTTTTGTAAAATCAAATCTATGGCTTTGATTTGAATTTGCAATAACAATTCCATCATAGCCAATTATTATCTCTATTACTTCATTCACTTTATTTCTTTTACATAATTCTCTCTCTACTTCCTTCATAGGGCGAGATGAAGTAGTGATATCTGGTGTGCCTTCCCCTATTCCTGAACAAAACATTTTGAACCCTGATCCACTTCCTATCGATTCTACAACTGGAGTTTTAAAGGAAAATATACGGCTGAATTCTTCAGATATAAATGAGATAAAAGGAAAAACAGTTGAAGATCGATCTCTTTTTCGATAAATCTACTTTAGCATAAATAGGCTCTGGTTGCTCTTTATGATTTAAGCTAGTGGGCTTTTTTTGCTCTGAGAAATCATCTACATCTTCATAAATAGGTTCTCCTGATATACTAGAATAACCACTA
>NZ_JBNRJY010000599.1:0-836 GCF_059414725.1 Wolbachia endosymbiont of Tuta absoluta | reverse complement strand
AAATAATATAGAGGAAAGCGATAGATTTATTACTGATTTGAATTGTGGTAATTTGAAGGATTTTTGCTCTCAACAGCTTAATTTGACTGATCGATCGGCTATCTCTTGCAAACCTACTCATGACATGTACTACTAATGCATGCAATTTTGATACAGTAAAGATAGTGGACTAAAGAAAGAAGAATTTCAAGTAAATTAGAGGTTACGGAAGGTACAAACGCAAACAGTAAATTTAGGAACAAAAGACTAGATAAACGTTAGATTCTAAACAATACAACGAAGGGCATTCATTGCTTCCGAAGCAGCGATTCCCACCTCTGATTCTAAAGTCAACGTCCCAAGAAAGATGGCGATCGATCGTGGAGTCAAAAAAGCGTATATAGGTCGACCGACTGGCCGAAGACCAGTCGGGCGCCCCCGGTACCGGTGGTATGATGTGGCGGATGTCTGTTTGTATGTATGCTCAAAACTTCAAAACCACCCAACGGATTTCAATTTTTTTTAAAGATAGAGTGATTCAAGAGTAAGATTTTTATGTATGATATATCGGGAAAAGGTCTATTTCCCGTGGGAAATAGGTTAGCAGCGGGTAAAACCGCTGGGCGGACCGCTAGTAAAATATTAATAAATAACTTTTTTTATTTTCTCAGGTCCGGCTGGTGATAAAATCAAACAAGCAAGTGGTATGTAAAATTTAACTAGGTATATTTAAGTTGGAACGTATTTCATACAAAAGTTAAATGGACGGATGTATATAAAGACAAGCCTTCTCGGTGGGAAGTCCTGTGTTTATTTATCATTATCGTAAATTTTTAAGAATATATTTCAAGCCATTA
>NZ_JBNRJY010000598.1:0-318 GCF_059414725.1 Wolbachia endosymbiont of Tuta absoluta | reverse complement strand
CTGGTAATCTTATTATTAACCAATAAAACTACTCTTATACTTGGAATAATTTCAATGTGCATGATAGTTATCTACCCCTTGCTAAAGCGTTACGTTTGGTGGCCACAATTGTTTTTAGGGTTTACTTTCAACATGGGATCGATCGGGCAATATGGAATAAATACGAAAAAGGTGAGCGTACACCCTCAAAACATACGTGGACTTTATTTGTATTATTAGCAGGAAAACACCCAAGATTTAAATTAGATAATTTGTAGTACATTGTCTAGCCCCTCTCAAAAAATCGCACGGCTTTTCTGCTCATAGTGTGATAAATCA
>NZ_JBNRJY010000597.1:0-427 GCF_059414725.1 Wolbachia endosymbiont of Tuta absoluta | reverse complement strand
TCAAACAGACACTCGCATTCTAATGACCCCCATTATACGACAGTTGCATAAACTACTATTAAAAACTTGCAAAAATTTAAATGTTGGTTGAAATTCTGCCCGCGCTCGAAATTTTTGCAATTTGGCAAAACGTACTAGGTTTTTGGATTTGTGTGTGACTTTACCTGCGTGTAAGTTGAGAATGAAAAAAAGACGTTATCTAAGTACAAAATTACTTATTTAATATTTTTCACAACGATCTAGCACATTTCACTAACATTTGCCAAAATGATCCCGTGTAGTGTCGGCACATGCAATTCTGAAAAAAAATTAACAAATTATAAAAAAGAGAACTTACTAAGAAACGGAACAAGAGGGATCGATCATTTGGACTATCACAAAAGTATCGATGAGTATTTTGAGGCCAAGAAAAGGTTGTTTGATGAGG
>NZ_JBNRJY010000596.1:0-873 GCF_059414725.1 Wolbachia endosymbiont of Tuta absoluta | reverse complement strand
AATAGCAGCAAGTAACGGAAAAGTATAATAACTTTTACTATTAGGATCTGCGTTATGATCGATCAAAATTTTTTGTCATATTTCTTTCTTTCGGCGCATAATGTGCCATTCGCAAAAGGGTGTGCACAAAACGTACTTCTCGCCAACAGCCCGTTCTCAGTTTTCAGTATCGGTCAATATTAAAATATCACCCGATATTTTTAAAGAGAACTAACTACTCAATATAAGTAGAGAATAAGTAACTACTAACTAGTTACCCACTATACGGAAAAAAGGTTACAATAAAAAATAAACCCCACCATTTGCACAAAGATTTTTCTCTTCCTTTACTTATTAAAACAAGACAGCGACCCCTGGTGGCATTTAAATGAAAAATAAAAATCATATCACGTATCAATTGGAATTAAGATACACTAGCTTCATTTCACAGGTGACAGATGAATCGCGATAGCCCAGTTGGTTAGACGCGTCACTAGAACTGATGACGAAAATCGCAGGTTCACATCTTGCCTGCGGTGCAATTTGCAAGATCTCAAAAAATCATTTGACTATTATAAAAATTAAATGTGACTTTACGTTTAGTCGAATGTATTTTTGAGGATTCAGTTCCTTTAACGTTTACTATAATCGAGTGAAGTAGGACGCTAGTAAAATGGTTTTTTTTATACATTCATACATAGACGTACACATATCACAACTATTATCTTTTGCGGGGTAGGCAGAGTGTAAACGGCCTCAAAAAGCGGACATTCACGCCACATCCGACAAATATTTGAGGGTCATTCGGAAAATTGTGTATCGTCATAGCGACAGGTTGTAAACCCATCGCCTTAAACTTCAAAACACACCCTCGACTCTTGCGAATCCCACGGG
>NZ_JBNRJY010000595.1:0-309 GCF_059414725.1 Wolbachia endosymbiont of Tuta absoluta | reverse complement strand
TGGTGGGAATACGGTGTGTAACAGCAAATCAATACGAGTTGATATACTAGAAGAAGCAGTATGGAAAGAAATGAAGATGGTACTCAAAGAACCAGAGGCAATGACTAAGGAATATCAGCTCAGACTCGTAAAAACTGAAAGTACGCAAGCAAAGGATTAACTTGAAAATCGTGCAAGTAAAATAGAACAAGGTATAGAAAAATTAGCTTATGTATATGCAAGGGGTCATATAACGAAGGAAAAGTATGACTTAGAAGTTGAGAGCATGGAAAAGGAGTTAAAGGAATCAGAGATCAAAGGGAAGAAGCT
>NZ_JBNRJY010000594.1:0-415 GCF_059414725.1 Wolbachia endosymbiont of Tuta absoluta | reverse complement strand
GTAAGTGGCCGTTTTTTCGGTCGTTTTCGCTCTGCCTACCCCGCAAGGGATAAAGGCGTGTTATATGTATGTATTTATGTATCGATTTGTCTTTAATAGTTTTTTATAGGTTTTAAATAAATGATTATTAATTCTTCTTCTTATCGTATCAATGGGATACGCCCAATGCAGATTGTACAAAATCTATAGCAGCGATCCCTGACTCTATAATCCGCAACCTAAAAAATTTTTAGTTTCTAGTTTAAATTTAAATAATTATGTTTTTATTTTATTATAAGTTTCTGAGTTCATATTTAAGTGATTATGTTAAATGTATTAATTTCCAAAACAAATGATTTTGTTGAGGAATTAAATAAAAAAATAAAACATTTTTAAGCGGATTTAAGTTGTGTTTATTTTAAAATTGTTTTATTGT
>NZ_JBNRJY010000593.1:0-761 GCF_059414725.1 Wolbachia endosymbiont of Tuta absoluta | reverse complement strand
AACTAACCCATTTTGACAATAATGTAGAAATATCCCATTTCTTTCCCGCGGGTCTCGTAAGAGGCGACTATGGAACTCGAGGGTAACAAATGTGTATCACAATTTTAGGCGACAGGCTGGCAACCGAAACACGATCATTCTGAAACGGCCCTCAAATATTAGTCAGACGTGGCGATGGCGTCCGTATTTTACGGTTGTTAACACTTTGCCTACCCCGCAAGGAATAAAGGCGTGGTATGTGTATGTAAGTAGAAATAATACAGTTGAAGATGAATGATGTTAGGGTTGCGGGTAGCCATTGGGTGCAGTCAGTCGGCCTTAAATCCCAGCCTATGGAGGCGCATGGGGTTGACCTATGCATGTCTAGTAGTGGACGTGGCACGATGATACACATACTTTCATTTACGCATTGTCTACAAATGAGGGTCATTCCATTTTTTTTAATCGCTATAGTGAAACTGAACTGAAATACACATGTAAACCTCGAGTCTCTTAGTCGTCTTATGACAACCACGGGAAAGAAATGGCGTGATGCTATTTTAAGCCGACATGATGATGATGTTAATACAGAATCCACAGCATTTCAAACGAAATATTCTCTGACGTGTGGCAACCCTAACTCGTTGTTTTACTATTCAATAAACAAGAGATAATTAAATGACAATACTAGAAACTAATCCTACCATATAACTAATCATTGCTATTGATTGAAAATAACCTACAGCACTACTCATTTGTAATACATGACCAGCAGATATATG
>NZ_JBNRJY010000592.1:0-22499 GCF_059414725.1 Wolbachia endosymbiont of Tuta absoluta | reverse complement strand
ATTTGATCATATGCTACAAAATTACCATAATGCTTTGTTATCGCCGCTGTTAACGTTGTCTTCCCATGATCCACATGTCCTATCGTTCCCACGTTTACATGCGGCTTTCCAAATGCTTCTACTATCGCTGTCATAATTACTAACCTTTAATTATACTTTAACTTTAACTCATCAACCACATATTGTGGCACTTGTTCATAACAAGAAAAATGCATACTATACTGAGCTCTTCCCTGAGATATAGAACGCAAAACATTTATATAACCAAACATATTTGCAAGAGGAACCGAAGCAGTAATTATTTTGCTATTATTACCTAAATCCAGCATATCAACAACACTGCCTCTTCTACTATTTATATCACCCATAACATCACCCATATATTCTTCAGGAGTAATGATTTCCACTTTCATTATAGGTTCTAGCATTTTTGGACCAGCTTTATTTGCCATTTCCTTAAAAGCACCTTTAGCAGCAAGTTCAAAAGCCAAAGGACTAGAATCAACATCATGAAAAGCACCATCAAGAAGAGTAGCCTTAAAATCAATCAATGGAAAGCCGGAAATTATACCACCTTCTTTTATCAACTCTAAGCCATTTTGCACTCCAGGTATATACTCTTTTGGAATAGCACCGCCTACAATTTTACTTTCAAACTGAAAGCCAAAACCAGGCTCAAGAGGTTCGAATTTTATTTTAACTTTAGCAAACTGACCAGCACCACCTGA
The DNA here is from genome assembly GCF_059414725.1 of Wolbachia endosymbiont of Tuta absoluta. NCBI lineage: Bacteria > Pseudomonadati > Pseudomonadota > Alphaproteobacteria > Rickettsiales > Anaplasmataceae > Wolbachia > Wolbachia endosymbiont of Tuta absoluta. Next base: position 21,771 of record NZ_JBNRJY010000592.1, on the reverse strand, counting down.
TTGTTTTTTATGAGTGTAATCAATTTCAACAGATTTAGTGATAGTTTCACGATATGCAACTTGAGGTGCACCAACGTTAGCTTCAACATTAAACTCGCGCTTCATTCTATCAATAATAATCTCAAGATGCAGCTCACCCATACCTTTCAATATAGTCTGCCCACTCTCCGCATTTACTGACATCCTTAAAGAAGGATCTTCTGCAACCAATCTATTCAAAGCAACACCTAATTTTTCCTGATCTGAGGTGGTTTTCGGTTCTATAGCAATTTCAATAACAGGATCAGGAAATTCCATACGCTCTAATAGTATAGGAAAATCAGATGAACATAAAGTATCACCAGTAATTGTTTTCTTTAATCCAACTAAGGCAACTATATCACCAACTTTAGCTTCGTTTATATCTTCTCTGTTATTTGCATGCATAAGCAACATTCTACCAATTCCTTCAGTCTCATTCTTTCCAGCATTTAATACAGCAGATTTAGATTTTAACTTACCGGAATAAATACGAATAAACGTCAAGCTACCTACAAATTTATCCGTCATCACTTTAAACGCAAGAGCAACGAATTTCTCTTTTTCTGAAGGTTTGATCTCAATTTTCTTTTCTGAATCTTTAGGATCAGTTCCAATAATTACATCAACATCAATAGGAGAGGGTAAAAAATCAACCACACCATCTAAAAGTGATTGCACGCCTTTGTTTTTAAAAGCTGACCCACATAATACAGGGACAAATTTTCCTTTAATGGTCCCGCTTCTCACACACTTTTTCAACAAATCAATTGGCAGATCGTTAGATTCAAAGTAAGTATTTATCGCCTCATCATCCATTTCAGCTGCAGCATCTAATAAAAGATTTCGATACTCTTGAGCTTTATCAAGCAAATCAGAAGGAATATCTTCATAAGAAAATTTAGCGCCTAATGTTTCTTCTTGCCATATAATAGCTTTCATAGAAATAAGATCGATTATGCCTTTAAAATCTTTCTCACTTCCTATTGGCAACTGAATAACTAAAGGTGATGCGCCAAGCTTCGTTTTTATCATATCGACACATCGATAAAAATTTGCCCCGATTCTATCCATTTTATTAACAAAGCAGATACGAGGAACGTTATATTTATCAGCTTGACGCCAAACTGTCTCAGACTGAGGCTCAACTCCAGCAACTCCATCAAATACAGCAACCGCACCATCCAAAACCCTCAAAGATCTCTCAACTTCAATAGTGAAGTCAACATGACCAGGAGTATCTATTATATTAATCCTATGATCATTCCAAAAACATGTTGTTGCAGCAGAGGTAATTGTAATGCCACGCTCCTTCTCTTGCTCCATCCAATCCATAGAAGCTGCACCATCGTGCACTTCACCAATCCTATTTTGTTTACCAGTATAAAATAAAATACGCTCTGTTGTGGTGGTCTTGCCAGCATCTATATGAGCCATTATTCCTATATTTCTATACCTAGATATTAAAACTTCCATACCACAATCAATCAGCTAATATTAAAAACGAAGATGAGAAAATGCCTTATTAGCTTCAGCCATTTTATACTTTTCTTCACACATCTTAAATGCACCACCACATTTATTATAAGCATCTAATATTTCAGACTGCAAACAATAAACAGTAGTTCTACCACTCTTTTTGCGAGCAGCAGAAGTTGCTCTAGCAATCCACCTTAATGCCAAAGAAATTGCTCTATCTTGACGAATTTCAACAGGGACTTGATAAGTTGCACCACCAATACGCCGAGAGCGTACTTCTATAGAAGGGGTAACATTTTCTACTGCTGTTTCAAAAATTGATAAGGCATCTTTGCCTATTTTCTTTTCAGCTAAGGACAAAGCACTATAAGCAATCTTTTCTGCAATAGACTTTTTACCACATTTCATAATTATATTAATAAAACGCATAAGCAAGACACTACCATAACGAGAGTCAGGGCTTGTTCTTTTTTTTGCTTTATTACGACGTGCCATAAATTTTAACCAGATTTCTTTACACCATATTTCGAACGGGCTTTCTTTCGATTTTGCACACCACGTAGATCAAGAGCACCTCTTATTATGTGATAACGTACACCCGGCAAATCCTTAACTCGCCCACCACGTATTAAAACAACGGAATGCTCTTGTAAATTATGACCTTCGCCAGGTATATAAGCCGTCACTTCACCGTATCCACTAATCTTTACTCTAGCTACCTTACGTAGTGCTGAGTTAGGCTTTCTAGGAGTTGTAGTATATACCTTAGTGCAAACACCCCTTCTTTGAGGATTGCATTTTCCCAAAGCTGGCACCTTCTTCTTGCGAGTTAACCCTGATCTACCCTTACATATTAATTGATTTATCGTAGGCATATACTGTAAATTTAAAACTCTGAAAATAACTAAGTCTTAGTTATAAAATAATAAACCTCAATAGTCAATATAAAAATAAACATTACTACTCTAATAATCTCAGCCCAATTGCTTTGAAAGCTACTGATAATTATATGCTAAAGCGCATATTGGTTTTAATATTAAGAAATTATCACTTGCTGTGGTCGAATTAATATAGATATGGAACAAGTAATATACTGTGATGGCTATCAAAGAATATGCAGAAAATAATGCTTATAATAGAGCCAAGAGCTTCTAACATTAATGCAAAAATACCAACCGAACTAACCGAATTACCAGTAAAGCCGGATGATTTTTACAATCCTACTCTTGACACTTAGATTTAATGCAGCTACCCTAAGTTCAAAATTCTATACTCAATTTTGCTGTTCTTGCATACAAGGAACACGTTTTTAGAATAATGAAAACAATCAGCGCTTTAATTAAAGAAGGGTCAAAGCTACTATCATCACATAGAATTGAATCACCACATTTGGATTGTGAAATCATCATGCAGTACGTACTTGGAGTAGAAAGATCATTCACAATCATGAATCACACCAATCAGGTACCAAGAAACAAAGAACTTCTATTCTGGAAATTAACAAAAAAAAGAGCAGAAAGATATCCAATATCGCAAATAATAGGTAATCGTGAATTCTGGAGTAAAAATTTTATAGTTAACCAACATGTTCTAGATCCAAGACCAGATAGTGAGACAGTAATTTCAACAGTGTTAAAATATTACCAAAATAAGAAGCAAAAAATAAAAATTGCAGATTTTGGCACAGGCACAGGCTGTTTGTTGATCTCCGTACTTAGTGAGTATGAATATGCTATTGGAGTTGGTTTTGAAAAAAGCCTGGAAGCATACAAAATTACCTGCCAGAACACAAAGAAACATAATCTTCTCAACAGAGCTAAAATATTTCCAAATTCGTGGACAGAATGTAGAGATTTATTTGATCTTATAATAAGCAATCCTCCATATATTAAAAGAAGTAAGTTAAAAAATCTGCAAGCTGAAGTGCAAAAAGAGCCAAGAATTGCTCTTGATGGTGGTATCGATGGATTGAGCTGTTACCTGAGTATTTTTCCAATATTGAAAAAGTGCCTTAAAAAAGATGGGTTTGCGATACTGGAAATAGGCGAAGATCAGAGCAATATTGACAAAATAATACCCTTATATGGACTGGCTTTTCAGGAATACGTATACGACTTGGCTGGAATGAAAAGATGCATTGTTGTAAAGCAAGATAAAGAACATGACTAGTAGAACGCTAGCTTTCTAAGAACCTGTTCATAATCTCAAGAAAGGCATAAAGTAAGAAATAGAGTGTATAAATTAGGATATATGAGGAGTGTATACCCAAGTGACATAAGTCGAGAGAAGTTTGAGATTATTTCACCAGATCTGGAGTCTTGTGGAAAAAACAAAACCAAGAAAACTTGATTTGTATGAATATATTTTGCGGAGTGTTGTACGCCCTAAAAAGTGGTTATCAGTGGAGGATGCTACCAAAAGAGTTTCCCAAAACGGCGCAATTGTTATGATTATTTCAAAAATGGAGTGAAAAAGTAAAAGGAAATAAAAAAAAGTATTTTGGAGTGCATGTTAAAAAAAATAGTTAGTGTGGTCCGACAAAACAATGTTTGGAAAGAAAAAATCAGCTTTTGCATAATTGACACTCAGAGTGTAAAGAACGCAGACACTGATGAAGAAAAAGGCTATGACGCTGGTAAAAAAATCTCAGGAATAAAACGCCATATCGCACGAGATATAGATGTTTGCTATTTATTCTTAAGCTTGGGAGTGTTAAATAGCATTTTACTTTTTTTAGTATGTAGAGATTTTCTAGGAATTATTCTATTGAATTCTATGATATTATTTTCTGTAGCATTGTTATACATACCATAAGAGTGAACTGACGAAATTTGTAAAGGAGTTTTATGGCTTAGCTACATGGTACTAACACTCAAGTAAATTTTCATCAATGACGCAATTTGCTATGTCTATATCTCACATAGCTTACAACTTGCTTTACTCCTTTTACTTTTCTTGCAATTGCTATTACAGCTTTTAATTCCGCCTTATTTTGAGCTATACCCATCAAATAAACGACTCTATCAACTGTATTAACGCTATAATTAATTGATTTAATATTTCTTTTTCCCAGAAGCCTCGTGCTTATCTCTGCTGTTATCATACCATCTACAGTAACATCTAGCATAGAAGTCATTTTAATTGGTGTGACTCTTATTTCATTTATCACTTCTTTAATCTCTTTTTGCTGCCAAGCTATTTTCTCTGCTGTGAGTTGCTTTTCATGATTATCAACATTTCCAATGAGTAATACTCTTCCTTCACTCACTTTAACTTTTATAGATGAGAACAGTCCGTGTTTTAAGAGTCCCTTATTGATTCTTATTACTATAGTTGTATCATCAATAATGTTTCCCAAGGATTTATCTTGCATTGTTATTGCTGTAGCCGCTGCAGTTGCTGTTACCACTATACCACTTACAAGAGTCGTACAGCCACTCTGTGTAATCAGAAAAATTGCGAGTAAGAAGCTTGCTATTAATCTCATTATTAATTTCCAGAGTTTAGAGCCTTAATTAAAGAATATTAATAAGCTTTTTTTATTGTGTAAATACTATAAATTGAATAAGCCTTGAATATTTCTAAGACAGTACTTATCTTAATAGTGTTAGTTAAAGTAATTTAGGCTTAGACTCATAGTGGAGTTAACCAGTATTATAAGTTCAGTCTGTGGTACTAAAATCTAATCTTTAAATTGCATAAGATGACAGAAGTGGTTATCTATAAGTTAATGAAGGGCTCTTGCGGATATGGCGAAATTGGTAGACGTGCCAGGTTTAGGTCCTGGTGAGCTTGCTCGTGGGGGTTCAAGTCCCTCTATCCGCACTTAAAGTCATGTAACTCAGGTTTTAAGAGAAAATTTATAATCACTAAGTACACTTTTGTTTGTATAAGAACCTGTTCTTAAGGATTGTATTTAACTTAAATTCTGGTAAAATGGCTTTATTAAAACATAAATAAAATATTGATAACAGGTTGTAATGTCTAGTAATATACCTCAAAATGCAGTCGAAGCAGATACATTAAGTAATATATATACCTATAAGGAACTTAGTGTAGATAAACTAAAGTATGAGTATGAAATCACAGTTAGTAGTGATTATATAGAACAAAAGATAAACTCTAGATTACAAGAAATAGCGAAGAATGCAAAATTTCCTGGATTTAGATCAGGAAAGATGCCTTACGATCTTGTTATTACAAATTATAAAAACGAAGCTTTGGAATATGTGATAAACGATACGATTGACTATTGCTCAAGTGATTTAATGAAAAAAATCGAAGTTAAGTCTCACATCCATCCTAAGGTTGATATTATGTCATTACCAAACCTTGATAAAAAGGATAAAAAAGGTGACTTTCTGTACAAATTATCTTTTGAATCGATGCCAAAAGTGCCAGTAATAGATCTTGATAAAATAAATTTGAAGAAAGTTAAGGCAAAAATCAAAGAGGGAGACATAAAAGAATTTATTGATTCTATAAAAACAAAATTTCCTAACTTTGTCTCTGTTGATGATGCTTCTTATCAAGCAAAAAACGAGGATAAACTGATAATTGACTTTGAAGGGCGAATTAGAAATAAGCTCTTTCAAGGTGGAAGTGGCAAAAATTTTACTGTTAATTTAGGATCTGGAACATTTATAAATGGTTTTGAAGATCAATTAATTGGCATGAAAAAAGGGGAAACAAAAAGCTTTAAGTTGAGATTTCCTGAAGATTACCAGGTAATTTCCCTTGCGGGACAGGAGGCTGCTTTTTCTGTTCGAGTTAATGACATTCAGATTGCCAAAGATTTGCAAAGTGATAATGAAATAGCTAGGAGAATTGGTTTTGAAGATCATTCTTCGCTAATAGATCATGTAAAAGAAGTAATTGATAATCAGTGTAAAGAAATGGAAGATCTCTTAATTAAGAAAGAGCTATTTGATTGTTTGGATGCTAGTTATAGTTTTGATTTGCCTATAGAAGTAGTAAAACAGGAACAGCAGAGAGTGGAAAGAGAGTTGAATGCTAAAGATGATTCGTGTAAAGAAGCTGAAAGACGCGTAAAGCTTGCAATGCTATTCATGGAGTTCAGTAAAGAACATGAAATATCATTAACTCAAAGTGATATTATGAATGTTATTGTAAATCAATATGTCAGTAAAGATGTATCATTTGACAGGGTATTTAAACATTTTAAATCAGATGGACAATTTCAGGAATTAGTTAGAGGGCAAGCGCTTGAGTATAAAGTGACGGATTATATGATAGAAAAAGCTAGTAAAGAAGAACAGATTGTTTCTGTGAAAGAATTAAAGGAATTATTTGATAATATTTGATAGGAAAAGGTATGACTCTTATACCAATTGTAGTTGAACAAACTAGTCGCGGTGAGCGGGCTTATGACATATATTCAAGGCTAGTAAAAGAAAGAATAATTTTCGTAACTGGCCCTATTGAAGACAACATGGCCAGCGTAATAGTAGCACAGCTTTTATTTTTAGAATCGGAAAATCCCGATAAAGACATTTGTATGTATATTAACTCACCAGGTGGTGTTGTAACTGCTGGTTTGTCGATCTACGATACAATGCAGTATATAAATCCAGACGTTTCAACTTTGTGTATAGGTCAAGCTGCATCTATGGGTTCTTTGTTGCTTACAGCTGGTGCGGAGGGTAAACGTTACTCGCTACCTCATTCAAGAATTATGATACATCAGCCATCTGGTGGTTATCATGGGCAAGCAACTGATATAGAAATACATGCTAATGAAATTTTGCGAGTTAAGAAAAAATTAAATCAAATTTATGAAAAACATACTGGAAATTCACTAAAAAAAATTGAAGAAATGATGGAAAGAGATAAATTCATGGATCCTGAAGAAGCAATGAAAACTGGCTTAATTGACAGAGTAATAGCTGAGCGTAAAGATATGAAGATTGAAAATATTAAAGTTAAACAAAAGGTAGTTTAATGGATAACAATAATGATTTACACTACTGTTCTTTTTGTAACAAGGCACAAAACGAAGTAGATAAATTGATTACTAACTCTTCAGATGGTTTAAAGGTGTTCATTTGTAATGAATGCATAGAGTTATCCCATAAAGCAATAAGTCAAAAGAAAGAGAGAGCTTTTAATTCAGATCATATATCTGATATGAAGCTATTACTAAAGAAACCTGAAGATATAAAAATTTTTCTTAGTAAGCATGTTGTAGGTCAGGAACATGCGCAACACGTTTTATCTGTGGCTATGTATAACCATTGTCAATCCATGGTGCAACTTCATTCTATAAGTGATATTGAAATTGAGAAGTCAAATATAATGCTTATTGGCCCTACTGGTTCTGGTAAGACTTTGCTAGCAAAAACACTTGCTAAAGTTTCAGATGTGCCATTTGCTATGGCCGATGCGACAACTTTGACTGAGGCAGGTTATGTAGGTGATGATGTAGAAAGCGTGTTGTCACGTCTATTACAAGCTGCAAATTATGATGTTGCAAAGGCACAGCATGGTATAGTGTTTATCGATGAAATAGACAAGATTACAAGAAAATCTGAAAGCACTTCAATAACCCGTGACGTTTCAGGTGAAGGGGTCCAGCAAGCTCTGCTTAAGATTATGGAGGGTACAGTTGCTTATGTTCCGCCACAAGGAGGGCGAAAACACCCGCAACAAGAGTTTATACAAGTAGATACTAGTAATATACTATTTATTTGTGGAGGAGCTTTTGAAGGCCTAAATAAAATTATTGAGGCAAGAAAAAAGGGAACATCAGTTGGCTTTGGAGCAGATATAAGTCAGTCTAAAGCACAAAAGAAAAAAAATGCTTTACGCGATGCTCAACCTGAGGACTTAATCAAATTCGGTTTGATACCCGAATTTGTAGGACGAGTTCCAATAACTGCTGTTCTAGATGAGCTGGATCACGAAGATTTAATACATGTGTTGACAGAGCCAAGAAATGCGCTAGTAAAACAATATAAAGCATTGCTTGCATTTAGTAAAGTAAACCTTGAGTTTTCAGATGAAGCAATATCAGCTATTGCTAAAAAAGCTATAAGCTATAAAACAGGTGCAAGGATGTTACGTGCTATCTTAGAGTCACTTTTGCTTGATGTTATGTATATATCCGGCAACGGAGGTTTTGAAGGTAGCACTATAACGGTTACTAAGAAAATGGTAGAATTAGGCAAAGTGACGATTAATCATAATAATAAGGGTAGTGTTATAACGGTTAATGATTAATTTGAGGCATATATTATGAGTATTGGACGTGCTGTAAACTTTAATTCTACTGTATTACCAGTATTACCTCTAAGAGATGTAGTAATTTTTCCAAATATAATGTTGCCTTTATTCGTAGGTAGAGAAAAATCTGTTCATGCACTAGAGTATGCAATAAGTAGCAGTAGTCACCAAAACGAGATTTTTCTCATAGCACAAAAAGATGGTTCTATTGATAATCCAGAGCCAGAGAATCTTTATGAAGTAGGTGTGTTAGCAAACATTATACAACCATTAATAAAACTGCCTGACAATGCAGTAAAAGTCATGATTCATGGGGTAAGAAGGGGAAGAGTTATAGAATATATTAGCTCTCACACTTTGTTAGAGGCCAGAGTAGCGTTAGATGGTCATTATGAGTATGGAGAAAATGAAGATAATATTGATTTAGAAGCTTTAAGGCGTTCTGTTATAGATGCATTTGACAATTGGTGTAAACTAAGCAAGAAAAGTCGGCCCGAGATTATTATTGACCCCATTGATCAAGTTAAAGAGGTTAATCAAATTGTAGATATGATAGCTTCGTACTTAAATATAAAGGTATCAGACAAGCAAAACATACTTGAAGTTTATAACCCAAAAGAGCGTTTAAAAAAAGTTTTTGCTCTTATTGAGAGAGAAATAAGTATTTTGAGTGCACAAAACCGCTTGTATAAGACAATTAAATCACAGGTTGAAAGTACTCAAAAAGTTTACTACCTTAATGAGCAATTAAAAGCTATACAGAAAGAATTAGGTGAGTTTGAAAATGGAGATGAAGGGAATATACTCAATGAATTTGAAAAAAAGATAAATGAAACAAAGCTTTCTGAGGAAGCAAAAGAGAAAGCCATAACTGACTTAAAGAGATATAAGAAAATGAATCCCATTTCTCCTGAAGCAACAGTTATATCTAGTTACTTGCATTGGTTGCTTGATTTGCCATGGGGAAAGTACAAAGATGCAAAAATTAACTTAAATGCGGCTAAAAAAATCTTAGATGAAAATCATTATGGCATAGAGAAAGTAAAAGATAGAATAATAGAATTTTTAGCAGTATTAAAGAGAGTAAAAGAGATAAAGGGTCCTATACTTTGCTTAGTTGGACCACCTGGTGTTGGTAAAACTTCTTTAGCTAAGTCTATGGCAAAAGCAGTAGGAAGAGATTTTGTTCGCATATCTCTTGGTGGTATACGTGATGAGTCTGAAATACGAGGACACAGGAAAACTTATATTGGCTCAATGCCTGGTAAAATCATTCAACACATGAAAAAAGCTAATTCATGCAACCCGCTTTTCCTGCTTGATGAAATAGATAAGATGGGTTCTGATTCGCGTGGTGATCCTGCATCTGCATTACTTGAGGTTTTGGATACTGAGCACAATAAACATTTTACAGATCATTACTTGGAAGTTGAGTTTGATCTTTCAAGTGTAATGTTTGTAGCCACAGCAAATAGCTTAAATTTACCGCATCCTTTGCGTGATAGGATGGAAATTATACAATTATCTGGGTATACCGAAGACGAGAAGATCAGTATTGCTACACATCACCTTATTCCAAAATTAAAAAAAGAGCATGGTTTGCATCAGAAGGAGTGGGAAATAACCAATGAAGCATTATACGAGTTGATACGTTTATATACACGTGAAAGCGGCGTGCGAAGCATGGAAAGGGAACTTGCAAAACTCATGAGAAAGGCAGTTAAAGCAATATTAACTGATAAAAATAAGAAAATATCCGTAGAGACTGGTAATTTACAAGATTATCTAGGGGTACGTAAGTATACCTTTGGCATTGCAGAAAATGAGAGTTTGGTAGGGATAGTAACTGGTCTTGCCTATACTGAAACAGGTGGTGATATTTTAATGATAGAGTCAGTCCTAATTCCGGGCAAGGGGGAAATAAAATACACAGGAAAGCTTGGAGAGGTTATGCAAGAGTCTATAAAAGCTGCGTATAGTTATGTGCGATCAAATTGTTTATTTTTCGGTATAAAACCCGAAAAATTTCAAAATAATGATATACATTTGCATGTACCTGAGGGTGCTGTGCCAAAAGATGGTCCCTCTGCTGGCAGTGCAGTATGTACATCTATTGTTTCTCTTATGACAAATATACCAGTTAACAAAAGTGTTGCTATGACAGGTGAAGTAACATTGCGTGGTAGAGTGTTGGCTATTGGGGGTTTGAGAGAAAAATTGCTTGCTGCGCTAAGAGGATCAATCAAAACTGTGATTATACCAAGTGAAAATGAGAAAGATATGCAAGAGATTCCTGCAAATATAAAAGAAGAAATCAATGTAATTTTTGCTGAGAATATTGATGAAGTTATAAAAGTTGCTTTGATGCACCCTATTACTTCAATTGATGATAATAACGAAATTAGTGTGTCTACCTCCATAGAAAATAAGGATAATACCTTCCCTTCATCAGAAACATTAAAGCACTAAATTGAAAAGGTTTATGCAATTTTCGTTTCTTTTTTTTAACCTCAAAGCTCTGATTTGAATATATAAATTACAAGTAACATATATGGCAATTTCATAAGTTCATTTTTCAAGCATATATTGCAATATCTCACTAGCAATTGCAACATCTTGGCGTGGAGTTTTACCATGTTCTATAAACACTGAGATTGCATAGCGCGGATCATGGTAGGGGCCATAAGCGATAAACAATTTATGACTTTCACCTTTAGAGTTTATCTCTGGTGTTCCGGTTTTGCCAGCAATTTGTATACTGCCTAGTCCTTTTCTATAGTTAGAATTCACCACGTCAAACATAGCTTTTCGAACCACACTAAGATGCTCATGATTCACATCAATATCAAGAAAGTCTTGCCCTGATTTACTCATCTCAATGTGGGGAATTACCTCCTTTCCTGTTGCAACCCTCGCTGCAAGAACTGCAAGCTGTAATGGCGTTGTAAGTAAATACCCTTGTCCTATAACTAAGTTAATGGTATCACCTAAATACCACTCTGAATATAGCTTGCGTGCACGCCAATCCACATCAGGCAACAATCCCGGAGCTTCTTCCTTAAACATTCCAATTAATGGTCCACTTCCTATACCAAATTTGCTAGCCATTTCTAGTAGAGAATCTACATTTATTTTTTTTCCTATATTATAAAAGTAAGTGTTGCATGAGAAGGCCATTGCCTCGTTTAAAGATACATATCCATGGACTTTGCTTTTTAGGCAACGAAATTTTCGTTCACCTATTTTCATATATCCCCTACACGAGAACTTTTCTTCTGGTGTTATTATTCCATCTTTTAAACCCGCAAGCGCATCTATTATTTTAAATATTGAACCAGGTGGAATTTGATATGATAATGCACGGTTTACAAGCGGTAATGAAGGATTGTTTAAATTTTTCCAAGTTTCATTTGATAATCTGCTAGTGAAAAGATTATTATCGTAAGAAGGTGAATTATATAATGCTAAAATTTCTCCGTTATTCACATCAATTACCACTGTGGAACCTTGGTGGTCTTTAAATATCTCTGCAATTTTCTTCTGTAAATCAACATCAATTGTCAGCTGTATATCTTGTCCGTCTTGCTGCGGTATGCTAGATAACTCTCTCATGATACGCTTCTTAGAATTTATTTCCTGCTCAGATTTTCCGGTCTTGCCTTTTAATACATGATCATATGTATATTCAATTCCACTAACCCCTGCTTCATTTATGTCTTGCTGTCTTTTTGTATATCCGATTATATGAGAACATATCGAACCAAACGGGTAATAACGTTTATAAAGAGCAGTTATTTTTGTATCTGATGATTTTGTTGCATCAGGTTTAATTTCTGATAACATCTGCAAATCAACTTCCCTAGTAAAGGTTTTTTGCCCATCAAATAAAACAATATACGAAATTTTGTTTACTGCGAGTTCAACGCTATTCCTATCCAAAATCCTGCCTCGTTTAGGCACAATAGTAACAACTTTTATCCTATTATTATTGGATAGCACTTCATATTTTTGTCTATCTCGTACTTGTAAAGTATACAACCTATAACTAAAAATAGCAGAAATAGTAAGCTGAATACCACCTAATATGAATGCCCTGCGGTTGAAGACCTTGTTTTTTGTCCACATAGAATTCCTTTAGAATGCACTCCTTCTCCTTTTATTGGCATATTTCTAGCTTTCACTACATCACAAACCCTTTCTTCCCACTCACTTAAGGTAACAAGTTTGTAACCCGATTTTTTTAGTATTTCAATAATCTGAGGTAAAGCTTCAACTGTATTTGATTTGTTATCGTGATCATGGAACAATATAATCGCTCCATTATGTACATTGCTTAAAACTCTTTCAACCAAAATCTCTGATTTATCACCTTGCCAATCCAGAGAATCGACTGTCCATAATATGGAATACATATTTAATCGATTAGTATTTTCGATCAAATTATCATTGTGACATCCATATGGTGGACGAAACCATTTTACATTCTGTTCTGTTGCATTTTTAATTGCCACATTTGTCTTTTCCAGTTCTTGCAATTGCTCCTCACTTGAAAGTGATGTCAACTTCCTATGCGACCAAGAATGATTACCTAATTCATGACCTGCTTGATGGATCTTTTCTACTATTTTAGATGTTTTTTTATTTATGCGTTCACCAAGCAAAAAAAATGTCGCTTTTGTTTTATTGCTCTCCAGAATATTAATAATATCTCCTGATCTATTATAAGATGGACCATCATCAAACGTAAGCGCAACGAACTTATCGTTGTTATTCAATAATTTCTTTATATTACTTAAATTTTTATATGATAGATCCAAATCACAATTGAGCCCACGATATGGTAAGTTAAAGTTACAATCACTACAGAAAACTGCGCTTGAATATAGCAAAAGAAAAGTGATTATTCTTATAAACATATATAATCAGCAAAGTGATAGAGTACTACACTTTTTTGCTAAATTAAACCACTTTTAACAGCTACTGTTTACTTCGTTACTTTGTCAATATATTATATTAATAACTTTATATAATATAGTATGATTGCAAATATAAATACCGTTGCACTTCAGGGAACCAGCACAGTAAATGTTAATGCACAAATTCACATGGCAAATGGTATTCCAGCTTTTAATATTGTTGGACTGCCGGATAAAACTGTTGCAGAATCCAGAGAGCGTATCAGAGCAGCGTTAAATTCAATCAATCTTCTGTTACCTCCAAAAAGAATCACAGTTAATCTTTCCCCTGCGGATTTGCTTAAAGAAGGTAGTCATTATGATTTAGCTATTGCTGTTGGATTACTTGTTGTAATGAATGTGATACCAGTTGAAAAAGTTCAGTCTTATATAATTATGGGCGAGCTTGCACTAGACAGCAGAGTCATACCAATCTCAGGAGTACTTCCAACAGCAATCAATGCAAAACAGGCAAATAAAGGAGTAATTTGCCCAAGGGGAAATGGAGTAGAAGCTTCATGGGTAAAGAATGTTTCTATTCTAGCTATAGAGAAATTAACCGATATTATCAGACATTTTAAGGGTGAGCAGTTAATTCAGCCGGTAACTTTTAACTATAGCGCTGCACCCAAAGAAAAAAATTCAGTTCCAGATATAAAGGATATTAAAGGTCAAGTTGTTGCAAAAAGAGCAGCTGAAATTGCAGCAGCAGGTGGACACAATATGCTTCTTGTTGGACCTCCTGGTACTGGAAAGTCAATGCTTGCTAAGCGATTTATAGGGCTATTACCCGATTTGACTGAACAAGAGATGATTGATGTTAATATTATCTCTAGCATAACAAAAGCCGGTAACGAAACATTTAAAGTAACTCGTCCCTTTCGTGAACCTCATCACTCATGCTCGATGTCAGCGATGATAGGAGGAGGAAAAAATGCAAAGCCTGGGGAAATCACCATGGCTCACAATGGTGTGTTATTTCTTGATGAGCTACCTGAATTTCCAAGGCTTGTGCTTGATTCTCTACGCCAACCACTTGAAGATAGAAAGGTAACTATTGCACGTGCAAATGCTCACATTACTTATCCAGCTAATTTTCAACTTATAGCTGCAATGAATCCCTGCAGGTGCGGTTATTTAGGTGATGCAAGTAGATCGTGCAACAAAGCTCCAAAATGCGGCACAGATTATAGAAATAAAATATCAGGACCTTTGCTTGATAGAATAGACATATGCATTGAAATGCCAAACGTTAGCATACTTTCTCCTGAAATCTCTGTGGAGGGAGAAAGTACCGAGGTTATAAGAGGAAGGGTGATAGCAGCGAGAAAAATTCAAACTGAGCGTTATAGTAAATTTAATATTCGTTGCAATGCAGAAGTCAGTGGTGAAGCATTAAATAAATTCACTGAACCAGATCAGGAAGGGTTAGAATTGCTAAAATACGTACTGAAAGAAAATTATATTTCTAATCGAGGCTACACACGCATATTAAGAGTTGCAAGAACCATTGCAGATCTTGCGAAAAGTGAGAAAATAAAAAGAGCACACATCGCAGAAGCGCTGAATTACAGAATAAGAATGTATAAATAAATTAATCTGCTTGACAGAAAACTTTTTTTGCCATATACTGCCATTAGTGAAATTTTAATATTTTTGGAGTAAAGTTATGAGAGGAATTAAAGAAATAAAAAATAAATACAGAAGTGAAGGGCTTTGGTCAGCAGCTAAAGAAGTTCCTGTGCAAGGTTGGGATCTCGTAAAAGAACATAAAGGCAAGACAATTGGTATTTCTTTAGCAGTTATAGCAGTAGCCTCGCTTACAGCTGCTTATCTCTTAAGTCCAGCTTATGCAACTTTTGTTGGTACAGTTGGAACAAAAGCTGCAACACTTGTTAGTCCTGCTATTACTGCAATGTCTGCATTTGCAGTTGCTCATCCACTCATTGCTAGTTTGGTAGTTCTTGCTGCAGTAGCAGCTTTAATAACTGCACCTGTGTATGCATATATGAACAGTAGTAAGGCGGGTCAAATTGAGAAAGTAAAGCAAGGTGTACTTAATGCTTGTGTAAAAGAAGATGGTAATAAGCCTAAAGCTAATGGTGATAAGCTAGAATTTAGTAATGATGAAAATGTCCGTACAACATTCTTTGAGAGACTGTTGTCTCAGCAGTTGGGGGAGCAAAAAGCATTCTCTAAGTAACTTTGACAAAGCAAAGGGATAGGCTTCTATCCCTTTTTCACAATTTTTTTTTTGCATTCTAAGTAGTGCTGTTTGAAAGCCTGCAATTATTATACCTACTGATTAACAATGTTAAGAATAAGTAAATCTTGTTTACTGTTTGCGTATGTCAAAATGAAAAATGTTTGCATATTGTTAAAAAAGCAGTAACTTGTTATCAAGTGAATTCACTAATATTTGAGTAATTTAAATGTCAATTGACCTTAGTTTACCAGAATTACCCATATTGCACCCAAGGATTACTGTTGTGGGAGTGGGTGGTGCTGGCGGAAATGCTGTAAACAACATGATCCAATCCAATTTGCAAGGGGTAAATTTTGTCGTAGCAAATACCGATGCTCAAGCGTTAGAGAAGTCATTGTGTGATAAAAAAATTCAACTTGGTATCAACTTAACTAAGGGTCTTGGTGCTGGTGCTTTACCTGATGTTGGTAAAGGTGCAGCAGAAGAATCAATTGATGAAATTATGGAGCATATAAAAGATAGCCATATGCTCTTTATCACAGCAGGGATGGGTGGTGGTACTGGAACAGGTGCTGCACCGGTAATTGCAAAGGCAGCCAGAGAAGCAAGAGCGGTAGTTAAAGATAAGGGAGCAAAAGAAAAAAAGATACTGACTGTTGGAGTTGTAACTAAGCCGTTCGGTTTTGAAGGTGTGCGACGTATGCGCATTGCAGAGCTTGGACTTGAAGAGTTGCAAAAATACGTAGATACACTTATTGTCATTCCCAATCAAAATTTATTTAGAATTGCTAACGAGAAAACTACATTTGCTGACGCATTTCAACTCGCCGATAATGTTCTGCATATTGGCATAAGAGGAGTAACTGATTTGATGATCATGCCAGGACTGATTAATCTTGATTTTGCTGATATAGAAACAGTAATGAGTGAGATGGGTAAAGCAATGATTGGTACTGGAGAGGCAGAAGGAGAAGATAGGGCAATTAGTGCTGCAGAGGCTGCGATATCTAATCCATTGCTTGACAATGTATCAATGAAAGGTGCGCAAGGAATATTGATTAATATTACTGGTGGTGGAGATATGACTCTATTTGAAGTTGATTCTGCAGCCAATAGAGTGCGTGAAGAAGTGGATGAAAATGCAAATATAATATTTGGTGCCACTTTTGATCAGGCGATGGAGGGAAGAGTTAGAGTTTCTGTTCTTGCAACTGGCATTGATAGCTGTAACGACAATTCATCTGTTAATCAAAACAAGATCCCAGCAGAGGAAAAAATTTTTAAATGGCCTTATAATCAAATTCCAATATCAGAAACAAAAGAATATGCTTCAACTGAGCAAACAAATGAAAGAGTTAAGTGGGGCAGCAATGTTTATGATATACCAGCTTATTTAAGAAGAAAAAAATAATGCAATTTTGGCTACTAAAGTCAGAACCAAGTGAATACTCGTGGCAAAAAATGGGAAAGGAGCAGGTGACGCAGTGGAATGGTGTATGCAATTATCAAGCTCAAAATTACATGAGAGCTATGAAATTAGGCGATCTTGCATTTTTTTATCATACAGGTAAAGAGAGAGTTATACTTGGAATAGTTGAAGTATTAAAGGAGTATTATCATGTTTATAATTCCAAATTTGGACTAGTGAATGTAAAATTTTTGAAACCTTTAAGTAACCAAGTGACGTTAAACAGTATAAAACAAAACCCACTTTTGAAAAATATGGTTATATTAAAACAATCACGTTTATCAGTTTCTCCAGTTTTAGAGACTGAGTGGAATGAAATAATAAGGATGAGCGAATGTTAGAAGTGAGCATTCTTGATAAGAGGTGGCATAGTATTACGAAGGACCCACAGAGTTTTGTATTAAATATTATTAATGCTTCTCTAAAAGAATTAAAAATAGATCATTATAAACCAAATATATCAATAGCTCTCGCTGATGATAACTTGCTACATCAACTTAATCTTAAGTTTAGAGAAATAGATAAGCCAACTAATGTACTATCATTTCCATGCGAACAGTTATCTAGTGAATGTGATCTAGGAGACATAGCAATTGCAGTAGATACAATAGAAAGAGAGTCTCATGAGTACTGTATATCTATCCTCACTCACACTGCACACATGTTAGTTCATGGATTGCTGCATTTACTTGGCTATGATCATGAAAAAGAAGATGAAGAAATTATAATGAAAAGTTTAGAGAGCAAGATTTTAGCTTTGCTTGAATTTGAAAAGGAAAAGTATGGTAGATAATACCAAAATATGTTATTTACAAAAAAGGGGTTTTAGCTGTAAAAGGTAAGCAATATGGTTCATTTTTCTTTACCAAAAAATTCTAAAGTTAATAAAAAGGGCAAGGTTTATCCTACTCCTACTGGAGCAAAAAATATTAGAAGATTTCAAATTTATCGTTGGTCTGCTGATGATGATAAAAATCCAAGAATAGACACATTTTTTATCGATATGGATAATTGTGGCCCTATGGTACTTGATGCATTAATAAAAATAAAGGATGAAATAGATTCAACCTTAACTTTTAGACGCTCTTGCAGAGAAGGAATATGCGGATCTTGTGCAATGAATATTGATGGTACCAACACTCTTGCATGCACTAAATCTATACATGATATAAAAGGTGAAGTAAAAATATATCCACTACCTCATATGTATATAGTAAAGGATCTAGTTCCAGATCTAAGCCAATTTTATGAGCAATACAAATCGATTAAACCTTGGTTACAAACAGATAAATCTGCCTTACAAAATAAAGAATACTTTCAATCTCCTGAAGATAGAAAAAAATTGGATGGTCTGTCTGATTGTATACTATGTGCTTGCTGTTCGACTGGTTGCCCAAGCTATTGGTGGAATGGTGATAAATTTTTAGGGCCAGCGGTATTACTACAAGCTTATAGATGGATTGCTGACAGTCGTGATAATAAGAAAGAAGAAAGACTTGCTTCTTTAAACGACCCATTTAAGTTGTATCGTTGTCATACAATAATGAATTGTACAAAAACCTGCCCGAAAGGGCTTAACCCAGCAAAAGCGATAGCGAAAGTAAAACAGCTTATGGTAGAGAGAGAAGGAATTTGAGTGTTATTTCTGGCACTCTTCGTAAGAAAATAGTAGACCCTCTGAAGCATAGGGTATTGTTAATACTCTAAACGTTCTTCCATTCATGAAATGTATTGTTTCACCATATGATTCCAGTAATCTTTTAAACAACTCATGTCTTTGATTATTAATAGTTTGAAAATCCTTTTTTCCTAAAAGCTTTTTAGATTCAAATAGGTGAAGCATAATCTCGTGATAAGTTGGATAAGACTCCAAAAATTTTGGATCAAACTGAAAAGTTTTTATAAAAGCATTATTATAAAATTTTAGCTTTTGATTCTTACTATATATCGCTACAGCAATCGATAGCTTCTCAAGCAAACTTTCTTGTGCAGCTAAACAATTGCTTAGCTCAGTATGTAATTTTTTTTCATCACTAATATCTTTTCCATACATTACTATGCTATTAGAATTTTGCATTGGAACTTCAACAAAATTAAAAACCTTAGGTTCGTTCTTGTAAGTTATTACACACTCTCCTGGTTTTACGTTATAGGAGCCACTTGCAACAGTAAATTTTTTAGAGCTGCCTATATATTTATCATAAAATAAGTTATAAAACCTTACTTTTTTATTCTTATTGTACTTCAGTATTGGAAATGGTAAAGAGTCAAAAATTTTTTTATAGTTCTCCAATTCTCGCATAAGCTTACTATTTTCTAACTCAAGTTCATTAGCTTTTATCTTATAATCGGAGATATTCCTTATCCATAACAACACACCAATCACATTATTAGAATAATCTATTATGCTTTTACCATAACATGTGCAATAAACCTCACTGTCTTTTGACTTTAAATCTAGAGTAAAAGATTTATTTATTTCCTTTGCCTCAGCAAAACTTTTAATTAAGCTTTCTGATTGCTCAAAAAAATTTACAAACTCATTAAATGAATAAAAAACAGTATTAAGCAAAATTAGTAAATTGGGAGAAAATTTTTCTATACGTTTTTTTGCGTCCCAAATATAAAATCCATCATTCACAGTATCTATTAAATTATTTATGATAACATTTTGATGTTGTAAGTCCTTAATTTTATTACTAATTTTTAATTTAGAATATGAGAAAAAGAAGAATACTAGAATTAGTAGTAAAACTATTTCATACAAAAAAAACATAGTATTCTAAAACAAATATAAAAATTTGTAACCTCTCAGCAAAGAGATTGTACTGAAGAGGTATATAAGTGAAGATTGCCCAATACCCTAAAGCCTAATCTCTTATAAAGGTTTACAGAAGGTTTCATGCAATGTGCTACTATGTATTTGCACTCAAATTGCCTAGCTATCTTTATTCTTTCTAGAACCATTTGAGTTCCTATTCCACGACCCCTGTAAATTGGTAAAACTCCATCGCTATAAAAACCAGCTATGCTGTCTTGAATATAAAGACCGCATGTTCCAACAATTTCGTTATTTAGCATTACAAGAAAAAATCTTAACCTTGAGCTCTTATCATCATAATTCGATAATTGGCGAAAAAATGTGCTAACAATACTAATTCTATGATAAAAAATTTTAGAAGTGTGTAAATCTAATTGCTCTAAGAGCTCACTACTATTTACAACATTGAACTTCAAATTTGGAACAGCATCATCAGGCAAAAAATAATCTTTTATATTGAGTAAAACTTTTTTTGGTGCGTTAACGTGTTTTATTTCGCATTTTTCTAAAATACCCCCTATTTTTATACGTGGACTTATTATCCATGTTGCTTCTATATTTCGTGCTTTGAGATAATCTAGAGTTCTGCATATGGAAAGCTCAGTACATTGATCTTCACAAAACACAAAATTAAATAACGATTCTCTGGTACCATTTACTGTAAATATAACATTATCAAATTCGTCATGTATTTCCCACTTGGACAAATTCGTTGCATAAAGTATATAATCCTTTAGGTTCTGAATAATTAAGCTTGAATAACAAATTTTTTTATTCTGCATAAATCAACAATAAACAATAAAAGGCTCCTATAAAAACAAAGGCTAAAATTGCAGCTACAACATCATCTAGCATAATACCTAAAGGACCTTTTGTATTTTTATCAATCAAATTTATAGGCCACACTTTTATTATATCAAAAAACCTAAAGGAGAAAAAGCACACCAACAATACAGAGCTATTCATTTCTTGTTCTAATAATATTGAAACTAGAAGTACTGTCAGCAATTGACCAACTACTTCATCAATTACTACCTCTTTTGGATCGATCTGATGATACTTGATAGGTACTATTTACATTTTATACATAGCATACCTTCATTATAACCTTTAATCTTAGTACTACTTACATATAATTTTAAACAAGTTTCTATAATTATTAAGTATTATCATTGGTAATTACACAGAGTAGGTAGTTTAGCCTCCTAATTAGATTACCTAAAACAACTAGTGTAAGTTTGATATTAAATAAGTTTTTCTATATCAATTCCAGCTACGGCTTCAACCATGTCCATGATGACCACCCGTAGAATGCATGCTGAAAAGATGATGGCTAAACTTCAGCAAACACTTACTGAAGCCGAGCAGATCAATGAGAAACTTCTAGTTGAACGAGATGAGATTGACCATGAGATGAAGCAAATAAAATCAAAAAACACTCAGTTAAGCGAGAGTGTTATTACTCTGCGAGCACAATGTGCAGAATCACAAGCAGAGATTGACCATCATACTGATCTCATAAAGTCTCTGGAACATGCTCATTTTGAAATAAGTTCTGACCGAAATTCTGCCCGGGATCGAT
>NZ_JBNRJY010000591.1:0-444 GCF_059414725.1 Wolbachia endosymbiont of Tuta absoluta | reverse complement strand
CCATCCATCTCTGGAAAGTTCTCGACATGTCAAGGCCAGGTAAGGTTCTTCGCGTTGCATCGAATTAAACCACATACTCCACCGCTTGTGCGGGCCCCCGTCAATTCCTTTGAGTTTCAGTCTTGCGACCGTACTCCCCAGGCGGCGAACTTAACGCGTTAGCTTCGATACTGCGTGCCAAATTGCACCCAACATCCAGTTCGCATCGTTTAGGGCGTGGACTACCAGGGTATCTAATCCTGTTTGCTCCCCACGCTTTCGTGCCTCAGTGTCAGTGTTGGTCCAGGTAGCTGCCTTCGCCATGGATGTTCCTCCTGATCGATCCCAGCTCGGGGTGGTGTCGGACATCTTGACGTCGGTGCGGCCCTTGTAGGTGACCACGCCGGCAGCGGTGTCGGCGGTCTTCAGCAGGCGGGTGTGCTTCTCGTCCCTGGTCTGGCGCAG
>NZ_JBNRJY010000590.1:0-5240 GCF_059414725.1 Wolbachia endosymbiont of Tuta absoluta | reverse complement strand
AAATGAAAATAGTGATGATAACATTTTTTCTGAAGTATATACTGATCGATCATAATCTCTTGGTCGGGGGTTCAAATCCCTCCTCAGCCACTCAAGCTAAGCTATGGTTTGGCGATAGCAGCGCATTTGACAAAATAACGTGATTCATTGTCAATTAACTGAAGTCTTTTTTCAGTTGTTCATATAGTATATGGAATAATGTATGTGAAGTGATAAAGATACAACATTTGTTGTATCTATTCAGGGGAATGGCTAATGGTATCCGTTCAAGAAAGTGGTAAGGTAGATGAGAAAAGACAACTAAATGAATTTCATCCGAGTAGCTGACACTGACATCTATATAAAGACAATCTAATGCACTCATTTAAAGTGAAGTTTTCTGGATCCCAGTGTCTAGGCACTGGGATGACAAGAAAAGAGTTGACTTGAATGACACCGAATAGGTACTGGGACAGAGGCTACTTGAATAATATTTCACCATGTCATTCCAGCACTTGATGCTGGAATCCAGAAGTGTTTTGAGCACAAAAGTCATGCTAAGTTTTTGTTGTTAAGAAAGGCTGGATAGCTACTTGAATGACACCATTTGTTACTGTGTTTTTGTCTATCTTATTTTGCTACCCTACTGAACGAATACACAAAATCTAACTTTTTTCTATACAACCAGCTAGGTCAAGAAAGGTGAATCTATCTCTTGTTGCAAATGTAAGATTGACTACCTTGCAATATTGCTCTTTGTTCCAATTAAGATGCTCCGGTAAGTACGGAATTGATAGATCTTCAAATACTTTCTGCAGGTGTTTTGCAGATAGTAAATTTTGCTTAATTAAACTAGAAATATTACTCCATTCTTTGTAAATAATCTCTTGAATTTTTTGCTGCATAATTTGCTTCTGCTTTAGAATTTTTATAAATTCGGTATTACCAAAGCACTGAGTTATATGTTTTACATCTAAAGTGATCGGTTTGGTAATCGGGTTTTGTATTGACAATATCTCCTCTTGCAAGTTAGCCATAGTAATCGTCGTAACAGCAATTTTTTCGCCATGTAACGAGGAGGAATAATCTTTTGTTACCGTCTCCATTGCATGAGCTATCATATGTTCTCCTTGGCTTGCAGAGTAGCTGCCTTTTGACATCACCATTCCAAGTCCTGAAATCAATAAGGCTTCCATAAGTAATAAAACTACTCTTTTATCTTTTTTAGCAAGTGCCAAGTGTTCTCTGAGCAAAATTTCCTCCAGATTGCGAACAAGTTTAAAGGGGAGTTCATTATATTCTGTGCCAAGTAATAGATGAGATAATAGCCAATCGGCTTGTACTGTTGAACGGCAGATGAAATCTGCAAATCCACTTAATGTGAGGCGTGGTGGTGCGTTGGCAATTATATCGTTATCAATGTATATTGCCTTTGGAAGATGTGCTCCGAACGATTTTTTATATCCATCAACTAATATTGAAGCGTTTGCAGAGCTATACCCATTCATGGAAGCGGCTGTTGGGAACGATATATAATCTTTTTTCTCGAGGTAGCTTGCATATTTGCAGATATCATTAACAGTGCCACTACCAAATGCAACCATTAAGTCACTATCTTTTGCTTTATTTCTAACTAGGTTTACAGTTTGGAGGGAAGCAGCGCTGTTCAGTCTATTTGGTGTCATCCAAGTAGCGTGACACTGCGATCCATCATAGTCACGCGCTGGAATGACAGTTGTGGCTGGAATAATTAAATGAGAAACTTTATTAAGTATGTTTTTGTTTAAAAGTTTTGCTGTATTTTCATCTGCAATCAGAAAAATGTCATTTCCATATTGTCTACATATTTCATAGATATTATCAGCAACTTCCCTAATAAGAACTTGTTCTGTGTGCTGTAATATTTGTTTTAAATATCGCATAGAATGTTTACAATACGGTAATGTTAGTATTTCAAGATTGATATGAAGATTGACCCTGTAGAACTAACTAAGAAATTAATTTCTTTTAAAAGTATAACACCAAAAGACGATGGGGCAATAGAGCATATAGCAGCCATTCTCAAGAAAAGTGGTTTTGAATGTGAGATTTTAGAGTTTGGTGATAAAGTTAAAAATCTTTATGCGAAATATATAAATGGAGTACCAAACTTGTGTTTTGCTGGACATGTTGATGTTGTACCACCAGGTGAGTTAAAAGATTGGATATCTGATCCATTTAAGCCAGAAGTTAGAAATGGAATGCTATACGGAAGAGGAGCAGCTGATATGAAAGGCGGAGTAGCTGCATTTATTGCTGCTATCGTAGATTCAGTTGCAGGTAAGTTTCGATTCAGTGGTTCAATCAGTGCATTGATTACCGGTGCTGAAGAAAGCACGGAAGAACATGGAACAAAGGCCGTTTTGGAATGGATGAAAAGTAAGCAAAAAAAGATAGATTTTTGTATAGTTGGAGAACCAACGAGTAGTGAGAAATTAGGTGATACCATAAAAATAGGTAGAAGAGGTTCTGCAACATTTAAATTGATTTGCCATGGTAAACAAGGGCACGTTGCCTACCCAGATCTAGCAGATAATCCAATATATAAAATGGTATCGATACTAAGTAAGATAAAAGATACCACTTTTGATACTGGTAATAAATACTTTCAGCCTTCACATTGCGAAATTACTACTATCGACGTTGGAAATAATACTAATAATCTAATACCTAGTTCAATAGCAGCAGGTTTTAATGTTCGATATAACAATACACAAACACCGGACGTTTTATATAAGATGATTGATGCAATATGCACCAATGTGACTAACGATTATAAACTGTCTATGCAGAGCAGCAGGGACGTTTTTCTCTCTACTCCTGATAGAAATACTGATATTATGCTTGATGCGATAAATAAAATTACCGGTATTGATGCTGTGCTGAGTACAAATGGTGGCACATCTGATGCTGCGTTTATTAAAGATATTTGTCCAGTAATTGAATTTGGTATGATCAACAAAACCGCACATCAGGTAAATGAATGCGTATCAATAGACGATATACATAAATTAACAGCTATATATAAGGAGTTTATAAAAAATTATTTTTACCCCACTAATAAAATATTAAACCAAATCAATGTAATTGGTAATACGCCTGATGGTCCATTATTAGCTTGAGGTGCAGTTGCATAGAGAAGAAACTTACTAGACACATTTTACCAACCCCTTATTATAATATTAAGGGTATTTTTGACTCAAAACTTGTCTTTGATCTGTGCGAGCTTAATAACAAAAATTCAGTAGAAAGCTTATTGGCGAAAATTATCTGTTCAGCAGAGTGACAAAATAAGATAGACAAAAAGGGTGTAAGAACAAATAGTGTCATGCAACACTGGCTTTTGTACACAAAACGTTGTAAAGCGCTTTTGTCAACCTGGATCCCAGCTCGGATAACAAGAAAAGAAGCACTGGTTTCACATAGATCTGAACAGATATAATTTCTTAAACATTTATAGCTCACATAAAACCCGGTCTGACTGTCATAAAGGCTACTCATTGCAGCAGACAACTTTCGCACTACTTCAAATTCTAATTTTCAACTTAAAGAGGTACGTAATGTCAAATAACTTCAATTTCAAAGAATTTTTTCACCATCACGAAGCAAATAGCACTTTAGATGATATACAAAGGTACTGCATACTGTGGCAATCAGTGATATCACAGGCAATGATTGATGCAGCAAGTAACTGTAAAAAAACAGAAAGCTTGGTAGAGAAACGTAAAGCAATTTCCTGGCTATCAGACTTCAGTCAAGATTTTGTTGAAACATGTATACTGGCTGATTGCGATCCATTATACGTAAAAAACAAAATACAGCCAATTCTAAAAAAGATAAAGCCCTTTTAATGAGGTTTACCCCTCTCACCAAGAAAAATATCATTTAATCTTTTTTCTATAGCTTCATCTATATCTTGGATTAATAGCTGCTTTATCATATTCACTTTCCGTTCTGCCTCTTGAAGATTATTGTTACCGTAACTGTTCTTATTACTATAACCATAACTACTGCCATTTGGTTTATTACTCATTTTTCTTCTTGTGCTGAGTATCTGAACTATCTTCTCCTTGAAAAAAGACTTCCAGCCTGTGCCAGAAAATAATTTGTAGAGAAAATGCGGAGTAAGAAACGCTACTAATATTCTAATAGAAACTCCATAACCCAAATCATCTCTATTTTCATAATACCATTTTAAATATTGATACAAATGGTAAAATGCATTTTTGAAAGAGCTAAACTCTACAGCATACCAAAAGCCACTGGTGAGAAACATGAGCATAATGCTCGATGTATAAAGATACAGAGTGAAAAGAAATAGCTTGACAACTATATCTTTCAAGCTGCCCAGTATATAATTAAATAACCTTAATTTATAAAAAAGTGATATCATTTCACGCACACTTTAATAAAGCTGGGGTGGAAGGATTCGAACCTTCGCGTGGCGGTATCAAAAACCGCTGCCTTACCACTTGGCTACACCCCAATATTGTTTATATCAATAACATTATTAACCCAATTAGTAAAAGATTTATTCGCTTTTCCTATGGGTATTATCACAACGGCTGGTTGATCATAAGAATGCATTGCCTCGATTTTTTCTACAATCTTATCAGTCTGATCATTCCTGCTCTTCATAATTGCCACTATTTCACAATTACTATTAATTTTACCTTCCCATAAATACAGAGAATTTACTTCGGGAAATATATTTACACATGCAATTAACTTCTCGTTTAACAATTCTTCAGAAATAGTCTTAGCCTCTTTCAGGTTTGAAAAAGTTATATAGACTAAAACTAAGTTGCTCATTAATCGCTACATAAATGCATTTTTACTATACTCTACTTAGATTTATTCATCAAGAGAAAATAGGAGAGACCTCTTCAGTGCTTGACACATAGAAATTGAAGATGTCATTTAGTAGCTCTCCCCTTGTCATCCCAGTAGTTCTCCTCTTGTCATGCAAGTAGCTATCCAGCCTTTCTTAACAACAAAAACTTAGCATGACTTTTGTGCTCAAAAAACTTCTGGATTCCAGCATCAAGTGCTGGAATGACATGGTGAAATATTATTCAAGTAGCCTCTGTCCCAGTGCCTATTCGGTGTCATTCAAGTCAACTCTTTTCATCCCAGTGCCTAGACACTGGGATCGATCCAATAATAAGAACTTTTGTACTCAATTTATAATTCTGCACTGTGTGAGTTTAGATAATCAGCCA
>NZ_JBNRJY010000589.1:0-3541 GCF_059414725.1 Wolbachia endosymbiont of Tuta absoluta | reverse complement strand
GATCCAACAGTAGGGTTAAAAGATAAGATTTTATTTTTTTCTATATACTCAATATACTACATTCAATTACCATTTTTGTATTGTGCATCAAAGATATCAGAACTTAGTAGAATGTTATCAGAGAGTAGAGCGCTCGGTCTTAGAATATGTTTAGTGCTTATCAATACTATATTATTGATCCCTGTAGCGCTTCTTGAGTTAATAAAGTATCCATTAATAAAGCTCTTCTCGCCTCTGGGTTTAAGTGTAAAGCAAATGAGCTTTTTGTTTAATGTAAGTGATGTAGGTACTGGTAATCAGAATGTTCATACTAGAAGTTTTGAGCAAAGTGTTATTGAGTGTGCCAAAAAATTAAAGGAAGAATATGGGACTCCATCAAATGAGCTGGATGAAGAGTTTAAAAACTATATAGGCGGTTTGACAAATCAGCAGAAAGAACTGATAGCGCCTTATTTGAAGGTAGATAATTATAGAGAAGGAGAATGGGTAAGGTGGGTAGATTCCAAAACCGGACTGACATTAACACAGGCCATAAATCTAGTTTTAATTGCAGCAACAAAGCAAAATGCAGATGTAGAGCTGTTGAAATCCATATTGCTGGTTCGTTTTGAGGAAAGTAATCGCCAATGTGGTCCTGGAATGCTTAATCGTATCATTTATGCATTAAGTGGCCTTGAAGCAGAAAATAATTTTGCAGCTCAACTAGAGCCTCAGATAATAGGAGAATTGGCCGGTAATGCTACTAAAAGATTTCTTGAGAGATCTGTAGATAAGCACTACTTTAAAATAAAAATTTTAAAAGAAAATTTTGATGACTTATATTCGCTAGGTTCTGAAGTGGATTTGAGCAATGCAAATGATGAAGTAAAGGATGGAATTTCTCATATGAGAAGTGCTATAAAAGAATTTGTATTTAAAGAGTTATATGTGAAGTTTTATAATGACTATGGAGAACATATTCGTAGAGGACAGATAAAACAAAAGCTAAGGGAATTAATAACAGGTGAAGTCGTAGATGCAGCAATATATGGTAAGATAGATGAAGTAGCAATACCTGCAGAACCATCCACTTGCCTTGAAAGAGTGAAAGCATTTTTGGGAAATATAGCAAGGTTTTCTGCTGCTTAGCACGCCTCTAGAGTTTACTAAACTTTGATTGTGAGTTAGGTGTGAAGCTAAAAATTGGTATTTACGATTAACTCACAGCAAACTAAACGATGGCAACCTGGTCACCCTCTAATTTTTCCTTATTGATTCGTAGCAGGTTCTTTGCTATGGTTATGAAAAGAAACCTCATCAGTATACTTTGATAGGTGAGTATTATATATGATAATATTGATAACAAATGATGATGGTTTTAAGAGTGAAGGAATAAGATTACTTAAAGAAATTGCACACAATTTTGCATCGGAAGTATGGATAGTAGCACCAGATACTGATAGGAGTGGAGCTGCAAGGTCTCTTGACTATCCAGTAAAGCAATTTATTAAAATAAGTCAACATAGTGAAAGGGAGTTTAGTGTGTCTGGTACTCCCGCAGATTGTGTCATTATCGCGTTAAATAAAATTATGAATAAAAAACCAGACTTAATATTATCTGGAGTAAATATTGGATCAAATGTCGGCGATGATATTTGTTATTCAGGCACAATCGGTGCTGCAATGGAAGGTGCTGCAAGATCTATACCTTCTATTGCGCTGAGCCAAGTTTATCATGATAAAATAGACTGGAACAATACAAAGATTTTTGCACCAAAGGTTATTGCCAAGCTAATGAAAGTTGGTTGGCCTAAAGATATAGTGATGAGTATAAATTTTCCTGCTACAGAAAAAGTGAAAGGGGTCGAATTTGCTGAACAAGGTGAATATAACATTGATGGTGATTTAACTTTTACTGAAAACTTAAATGGTTCTTTGAGCTTAAATTGGTCTCGGGAACACTCAGGCAGTGGTAGTGTAGATAAAATAAAAGGAGGTTTTATTACTATTACACCGATAAAATTAGATTTTACAGATTATGATATATTAAATGCTATGAAAAATTCTTGTGCAGAGGAATTTTCTTCTATAGCTAACACTCCTATTGCTTCTGATTAGATATTTTCTACGGTTTTATCGCGAGCAATCATTTTTTCTTCACCCGTGTCCATATTTTTAATTTTTAAAGTTTTACTGCTTAGCTCTTCATCACCAAAGATTAATACAACTTTTGCATTTGCTTGATTTGCTTTTTTCATTCGGGTTTTTAGAGTTCCACTATATTCGTAAATCACATATAAACCATTTCTGCGTAATTCACTTGCAAGTGTTAGAGCATGTTCTTCAGCTTCTCCACCGATTGGAATTATATAAATAGGCCTCTCTTTTTTTTCAGCATAGTTGATTAATTCCATTATACGCTCAATCCCCCCTGCAAATCCTATTGCTGGAGTGTGTTTTCCACCTACTGAAGATACTAGATTATCGTATCTTCCACCGGCAAAAACTGCTCCTTGTGCACCTAAATCTTCTGTGACAAATTCAAATACTGTGTGACAATAATAGTCTAGACCTCGAACTAATTTGCTATTTACAGTGTAAGGTATGCCAAGAGCTTGCAGTCCATTTAACACCTGGTCAAAGAAATATGAAGATTCTTTTGTATAATAATCACTGATTTTTGGTGCGTCAGAGATTATTTCTTTATCTGTCTTATCCTTAGAGTCTAATATTCTGAGTGGGTTTTTAATCAATCTATTTTGACTATCTTCTGATAGGTCATTTTGAAACTTTTTTAAATACGATATCAAAGCTTCTGTATACTGAGTTATTGTTTCACTATCACCCAGAGAGTTGATTTCCAGCTTTACATTTTTATTGATGCCAAATTCAGTTAGTAAGTGCTGAGCGAGTGATATCAATTCAATATCAGCTTTTGGATCTTCTATGCCAAAAACCTCAAAATTTATCTGATGAAATTGCCTTTGTCTTCCCTTTTGCGGTCTTTCATAGCGAAATGCAGGCCCTATTGAAAATAATTTTATCGGCGCTTGTAGTTTTTTTTCAATGAGTAACCTAACAATAGCTGCAGTGAACTCAGGACGCAGAGTTATGCTCTTTCCCCCTTTATCAATAAAAGTATACATCTCTTTAGTGATAATATCTGAGCTATCACCTAAAGTCTTTGTAAAGACTTCTGTGTATTCAAATATCGGAGTTTGAACAGGTAAAAAGCCGTATAAACTTGAGATTCTGCTTGCTGTTTGCTCTATGTGTTTAAACTTGTACCATTCATCAAACAGGAGATCTTTTGTTCCTCTAACTGTTTGATTAGTCATAGCATAGTCTCTATACCTGAAACTTCTGGTATGTGATAGCTTAGCATATTCTGCACTCCTTGTTTTAAGGTAATTGCAGCACTTGGGCACCCAGAGCAAGCTCCTTGCAGTTCAACGTAAACTATTCCGTCTTTATAGCCACGGAACTTGATATCACCACCATCTTGAGCAACTGCAGGTTTAATATAACTTTCCATCAATTCTTTTATTCTATTTACAATTTC
>NZ_JBNRJY010000588.1:0-334 GCF_059414725.1 Wolbachia endosymbiont of Tuta absoluta | reverse complement strand
GTAGCTACTGACTCTATAACCGTGAATTAGGCTACCTATCTTCAAAATGAGATGGGGTGATGCTATCTTCAAGCTGTCACGCAATCAAACCACCGACTGGCTCTTTTCGTGTGGGAACTGGCGTTTTGTGTTGTATGGATCGATCAACTTCTATAATTTTATCTATATACTCAAGGCCTTCTATTTTGTCGCATTGACCATGCCTTGCAGATGAATGATTTATCTTGTGTGCTGAGTATTTATATATTGTTTCTATCACTAAACTTGATTTCCCTCCTCCTGATATTCCAGTAACACAAATAAAATTCCCTATAGGAAATTCAACATTTATATT
>NZ_JBNRJY010000587.1:0-382 GCF_059414725.1 Wolbachia endosymbiont of Tuta absoluta | reverse complement strand
GATACAGCAAGTTATTATTTTAATCGATTACCTTCAAGCTTTTCTTATTGATCATCTGACTTTTAATTGTCGAGGCTTAATTATCTATTGAAGAACACAATTCCAATTTGTTTTTAATAGAAAGAGCATGATTTTTAAAGGAATAGACTGTGTCACCCTCAAGTAAAATGTATACTGGTTTAGGAGGAGTACTTATGAGGCCAGTTGGCCGATTGACTGTGAGGAATAAGGCTGGTCGGGGGTTGTAACCAGGGGACCGACTTGCCCTTCCAGACATATCTGGGAGTAGAATACTTATATAACGATCGATCACAGGCTTTTTTGGTATGTCTGCAAAATTCGCTGAAGTGACTTTAGCATTCAGGCACAGAACAGAAGGTCA
>NZ_JBNRJY010000586.1:0-1005 GCF_059414725.1 Wolbachia endosymbiont of Tuta absoluta | reverse complement strand
CATCATGTGTTTGATATATGGATGAAAAAGAACTATCCGACGGTACCATTTGAGAGATATGTGGACGATGCGATAGTGCACTGCAGAACAGAGAAACAGACAAGATTTGTGAAAGTAATGATCGATCTACATTTACTACATCTACATCAGCCTATTGCAGTCCACTGCTGAATACCGTGTGATGCCGGCTTAGAATAGCATCACCCCATTTCTTACCCATGGGTGTCTTAAGTGGCGACTAAGGGACTCGAGGGTTAGATGAATATTGCAATTTTAGGCGATGGGCTGACAACCTGTCACTATAGTGACCAACAGTTATCTGATTGACCCTCAAACTTCTGTCTGACTTGGTGTTAATATCCGTTTTACGGCCTTTAACGCTCTGCCTACCCCGTAAGGGATAAAGGCGTGATTTATGTATGTATGTATGTTTGCTGGATGCAGTTGTACAAAAAGCGGTCTTAGAAGGCGCCTGGAAGAGGCCTATGTCCAAATGTGGTCGTCTGACCGACTCGATGATGATCATCTCACTATGATTTAAACGTGAATGAAGCTTGCTCGCTGGATTACGTACTTTCAAACTACTTCCAGTAGATAAAGCCATGTTACTCGCACTTGCGTAATTTCACCAAAGGAAGACGATCCGCAGTAGCCCAATGGTAAGAACTAAGAACTGATGCGGCTAGAACTGATAGCAAAAGACGCAAGTACGAATTCTGCCTACGGCAAGACCTCTAAGAACGTAGGTACCCTATTGCTATTGCATAAGTAATGAAGATAGAATTGAATAAAATCAAGACGCTTTACTAACCCTGTCAAGACCACGTCACATTATAAATGCTACCGCAATATTTCAGCTTCTTTCCGTGTGATGCCGGCTTAGAATAGCATCACCCCATTTCTTACCCATGGGTGTCGTAAGAGGCGACTAAGGGACTCGAGGGTGTGTATTGAAATTTTAGGCGACGGGCTGACAACCTGTCACTACAGTGATACACAGTTATC
>NZ_JBNRJY010000585.1:0-791 GCF_059414725.1 Wolbachia endosymbiont of Tuta absoluta | reverse complement strand
TTTAGAAGCTTTAAGGCGTTCTGTTATAGATGCATTTGACAATTGGTGTAAACTAAGCAAGAAAAGTCGGCCCGAGATTATTATTGACCCCATTGATCGATCTATTTGTTGACTGGACACTGCTTTAAAAATTGTATTGTTGCATTGATATTTTGTCAGACGTGGCGTAAATGTCAGTTTTTTGCGGCTTTTTTATGCTCTGCCTACCCCGCAAGGGATTATAAGCGTGATATGTGTTGTTATCGTCTGGCCGTGTGATGCCGGATTAGAATAGCATCACCCCATTTCTTCCCTGTGGGAGTCGTAAGAGGCGACTAAGGGACTTGAGTACATACCATATTACAATTTTAGGCGATAGGATGACAACCCATGTTTACGGATGACCCTCAAATATTTGTCAGATGTGGCGTAAATGGCCGTTTTTTACAGCCGTTTACGCTCTGCCTACCCCGCAACGGACAATAGGCGTGATATGTGTATGTATATGTATTGTTGCATTAAATTATTTTATCCACAAACATTTATAATATTTAATCATTAAATTGATATCATTTTCAAATATTTGATCGATCACATACGCCCGCCCGTCAGCTGTGATTACCGAGCGCAAACTTTCTACAAGTAACTGGCTCATTTTCCCAGACGTGTTTTTAACGTGTCCGAGCTGAAAATCCTAGTCAGAAGTACAGATACAGCAATAAAAAAAAAAATTCTTTAAATATACGCTTGTTTTTAAATGTGCATATGATAATTAACAATTATAAGTAAATTTATACAACAAAATAAAAAAA
>NZ_JBNRJY010000584.1:0-606 GCF_059414725.1 Wolbachia endosymbiont of Tuta absoluta | reverse complement strand
GGTGCAGTTTAATTCACCAACTTCAGTTGCATCAACTGCAGTTATAACCAACGCCACTACTGCCTTACCGTTACTGGCTTCAACAGCATCTACAGAATGATTTTTATTTAGTTTGGTACTTAGCAGCACACCTATTCCTTTAAACCCTGTTTTATTTTTTTCCCTAGAAGAGTAAGATCATGTGATATGATGCTGATTACAAAGCCTATTTCACATCATAGTCACTCAACAGATTTTTGAGGGTGGATACAATACAATACAATACAATAATTATTTATTTGCTTTGCATTGATCCGGAGTTCATGTTCATATTGGTATGACATCGAAGATTTCGATTAATTTGTCATAATGTAATGTAATGTCATAATTATTTATTTCAACCTTTGTCACCTTTTGGAAGGAAGTGACGCTTTGATTAGGTTTTATTTGAATTATTATTTAATTTTGTTATTTTTGTTTTTGACTGATATTACTTTCTGTTTCATCGAAGCATGTTGCTGATCAATGACCTAGTAAGTATCTAGTCTCAGATTTTGATGACGCATCTTTGAATTTTTAAATATATTTGACATTATTGAATATATTTGAAAGTATTGAATTCTAATT
>NZ_JBNRJY010000583.1:0-319 GCF_059414725.1 Wolbachia endosymbiont of Tuta absoluta | reverse complement strand
CTCATCATCGCCATGACTTGCTAATTTAGATAAACTGAATGACAACGCATTTTTATTCACTTTTTGCTTTATCCGTCCGCGTCGAGATAAGTTTGTTTGTCAATAAAATAACGGAAATTCGTCTCATTGAAAGTATATAATTTTATCACCTACGTAAGTCAGCCATTTTATGACTTTTTTACATACATACATAAATCACGCCTCTTTCCCGGAGGGGTAGGCAGAGACTACTTCCTTCCACTTACTACGATCGATCAATCGCTTCTTTGATTATCTTGTCTTCATCCATTAACCTTTCGCTTTCTTCATTAATCAATAT
>NZ_JBNRJY010000582.1:0-305 GCF_059414725.1 Wolbachia endosymbiont of Tuta absoluta | reverse complement strand
TAAAAACTATATTACTGTTTAGTGTAGCTGAAAAATAAAATGATCCCGTAGCTCAGCCGGTAGAGCAACTGACTTTTAATCAGTGGGTCACGCGTTCGAATCGGTCTGTAACTGTGCTAAAAATTGTTCTGAAAAAATAGCGATTGAACAAAGAGTACACATTTTTAACAAATACTATAATCTAGGTGATCGATCGATTTAGGAGTGCTTGGCACTCATCTTTGGACCTATAACTAATTATGCTCCCAAAACGTAAACTAATTGATTATTATTATTTAAGACCTACTTTAATTGAGAATATGGTG
>NZ_JBNRJY010000581.1:0-5706 GCF_059414725.1 Wolbachia endosymbiont of Tuta absoluta | reverse complement strand
TTATAAATACCAGCAATGAAATTTCTGGTGTTAATTGAGTCCAAAGCAGGATTGGTAATAAAGCAGAAGTTAGTATTATTATTCCACCCATAGGTGGTATATTCTTTTTTGTTATTAAATGACTTTCTGGTCCATATGATCTGATTGGTTGTCCATCTTTACTTATCTTTTTTAGAAGTTTTATAAAATAGGGAAAGAGAATAAACCCAAAAATAAATGAGATAAAAAACGTCTTTGTAGATGAGATCACCTGCCTATTCAAAATTAACTAGATATTATACCAAAAGCTTTACCTAATCTCAATTTATACCTTTTTATCAGCTCATTTTATTTGGAGTAAATTTAGTTATTGATTAGCTATAGCAAAGTTTACATACTGATATTTAGTTAATGGTAAGAGGTAGCATATGTTAGATTATATTAAAAAGCTTTTGTGGGCTACTACAGTACCTGATAATGAGAGTAGAGTTAAAAGTTCTTACATGCATATAGTAGAGAAACCTTCTTTTGGTGATGCAGCTTCAAAGTTGAGTAAGGAAGAAAGGTCAGAAGAGCATCTTGTTCTTCTAAAAGGTAAAGGCAATAGCTCTGGTACAACTGTAACAGAAGGATCGTCTAGTATTCAGAATGCAGTATCAGGCAAGAACAAGCGTGAATATATTAAATTAGACAGTGATGAAGAATTGGATAAATTCTTTAAGTTACAGAATGATCCAGACACTAATACTACAAACAAAGAACCTTTTTCTCCGAAGAAAGGAGAATCTCACTATCATGGTAAAGAGATTGTAGGCAAGATTGCTGACCAAATTAAGGCAGAGATATCGAAGGTATATACCATAGAGTCCATAATGATAAAAGAAGGCAAAAGGGAAGGTAATATTGTTTACCCCACCGTGAGAGTTGTGCTACATGCCAATAAAGAAGGAGTAGATATAGCTAAACTTCTAGGCGGTAGTATATGTAAAGAGTATGGTGTAAGAACAATTACATTTTGTCATCCTAATCAAGAAAAAAAGAGAGGGGCATGTTGCTATATTAATAATGATAGTGATAATGAGGAAAGAGTTTATGAAATAATTAGTGGGTTATATGAAATGACTTTAAAGTGGTATGTTGATGGAAGAGAATGCAAAATTAAAGTTAACATTGATGGTAATAATGGTGTAACTCTCCTTGAAGGCAACGGTGTTACTGCAGAGCAGTTGCGTGCAAATAAAGAAGTCAAAATAGGTAAGAGACGTGAACCAAAATCTTTATATGAAGCGTTAGTACCGCAATTGCAACAAAAGAGCTCTGAATCAGTCAAGGTTTTACAGCAGCCTTCAACAGATGTAACAAATGTGACAACAACACCAACTTCTACTTCTCAGAGATGTAGGTATCCTCTTATCTAAATAAGGAAAAGCGAAAATAGTATGAGTTGCTTGCAAATGTAAGTAACTTGTACTTCTATGATGAATAACACAATATTACCAAGAAATTTCTATGAACGGCCAACTTTAACCGTAGCTGGGGAGCTGCTAGGCAAGATGCTGAAATTTTCTAATTTTAGTGGAATAATAACTGAAGTTGAAGCGTATATAGGAATGGATGACCCAGCTTGTCATGCAGCAAGAGGCTATACTAATCGAACCTCAGTAATGTTTGGTACGCCAGGGTTTTCGTACGTATATTTTATATATGGAATGTACTATTGTCTAAATATTGTAACAGAAGCAGAAGGATTCCCAGCAGCAGTGTTAATACGAGGATTAAAGCTCACTGAACCGCTTGAAGCAAATTTAGGCGGGCCAGGCATACTGTGCAAAAAATTAAACATTACAAAAGAACATAATAAACAAGACCTTACTATAAGTCATGAATTTTGTCTCTATGAATATCACCTCAAACCAGATTATGTGTGCACTCCAAGAATCGGAATTAGTAAAGGCAAGGAGAAATTTTGGCGATTTAAAAGTTGCGTTTTAGCAGACATGCCTAAAATCACACTCAACAATAAATATTAGACCTCCTGCATAAACTAGATAAAAAGGCAAATAGCCTTTTATGTTTACCAACAATAGACTTCTTGGATAACCTAAGGATATTTTTTGATCTTCTATGGGGGAGTTGAACATTCCCTTTTTATAAAACTTTTGCATACTCCTATTTAACTTTAATAGCTCTTTATCTTCCTGAAATCTGGATGTTTTATCAATGCATCTTCTATTCAGCCGTTAGCAAGAACTTTCACTTATTTCATAGCTTTGCACTATATGGAAATATGTACGGTATTTACACAAATATTCGAGTGCTATTAATAAATATATTTGGTTTTCCTCCTCTTGCCTTTTTCTTGGCCTCTTCCTCTATTAAAATTTCTATTATTTTTCCAATGTTTTTCTTTTTACTCCTCTTAGTCTTCGAAGCTTCTCTTCATCAAGTTTACTTATCTGCTCAAAATTTATACCTTCCCTAATATTGCTTCTACTACTTGTTTCTTAAGTTATCCAAGAAGTCTATTGTCTGTTCAGATACGAGGTAGCTGCTGCCATTTGAAATATTTTATTCACCTAAAATTACATTCTACCTATTTTAAAAGTAGTTTAAAAAAACTTTATAGACTGCATACAAAAGACCTAACATCTTTAGCAATGCCTTCATAAATCCTTACTAAATCCTCACTTAGTATTGAAGGATTTCCACAATCAGAAGCACTACATATTTGCGGATCTAGAGGAACTCTGCTCAAGAGTTTGACTCCCAGCTCTTCAGACATTTTTTTTGCACCACCTTTTCCAAATATGTGTATTTTTGAATTATCTTGAACAAAATAGCTCATATTTTCCACAATGCCGATAATTGGCACGCTGAGCTTTGTGAACATATCATAAATTTTTTGTGCATCGATTAAAGCAAGCTCCTGTGGAGTTGAAACTATTATTGCTCCAGTTAAACTAAAATTCTCCATCAGACTTAAATGTACATCGCCAGTGCCAGGCGGTGTATCAATGATTAAATATTCTATATCAGACCACCTTGTTCCCATTAGCAAATTGTAAAGTGCTTTTGTGATCATAGGTCCACGCCATATTACTGCGCGGTCCTTATCAATAAAATAGCCAATTGAAATAGTATAGAGACCATGTTTCTCTATAGGCATTGCTTTACCACTCTGTATTTCTGGTTTTAATTTCTCAGTGCCCAACATTTTAGGAATCGAAGGACCATATATATCTGCATCAACTAGCGCAACTTTATGTTTTAATTCTGCTAACGAAAGAGCTAGATTTAGTGCAACTGTCGACTTACCCACACCTCCTTTACCGGAAGCAACGACAATTATATTTTTCACTCCTTCGATATGAAGTTTAGCTTTTTGTTGCCTAGCTTGTTTTTGACCAGTAGCAACTACAGTAACCTTTCCTACTCCCGGTATCGCCTTAACAGCTTGCTCACAATTTTTTCTTAATTCTTCATTTGGCTCAGTAACTTCAAGAGCAAAAGCAACATCTTTACCCTTAATAACAATTGAGGATACTACACCAACATTCTTACCACTTTTCTTCTCTATAACCTTTTTTAGGCTCTCTCTTACGATTTCCTCATTAACCTGTGTAAAATTTTTCCAGAACATATGATGAAATTTTTTCTATTGGTGTATACTAACATAGAATAATTAAACTGCACTGACTTTAAAACGAGGTTACAAGAATATGCTAAATCATCAAAATTTAACACGAAAACAAAAAGATTTGTATTTTTAGCTAAAAAGATCTATATGGAATGGAAGGAGCATCAGCGATATCTTGGAAGCAGTTTCAGGAAATGATTTACTAAAGTTCTTATCACTTGATATACTACACAATTTCCAAGAGGTGGGGAACGCACTTTAACACTACTTAGCCTAGCTATACATAGAGACAATAATGAATGTGTTAATTCTATTTAGAACAAGCTCAAAACAATGGTATACTACAAGATATTCTTACTGCTCCAAATATTATAAACTATCAAAATGGTTTGATGTACACCTTAACATCGCTTGGCTTTGCCATACATCATAATAAGGGAAGGTATATTAATGTTATTTTAACAACAGCCCAAGAAAATGGTATATTACAAGATATTCTTTCTTCTAGAAATATTGTACAGTATTTAAGTATTATAGCGTGTACTTTAACGCCACTTAACTTTGCTATATATAAAGGCAATAACGAATGTATCAATTCTATTTTAATACGAGTTCAAAACAGTGATACACTACGAAATATCTTTACTTCTAAAGATATTGTGCAGTTTCCAGGCGTGACGTATGTCATTAAACCATTTGCCTTTGCTATATATAAAGGTAATAATGAATGTGTCAATTCTACTTTAATACGAGCTAAAAATAGTAGCATGCTACAAGATGCATTTACTGAAGTAAGTACTGTACTGTTTCCATATGGTAGATATACTTTGAATGCTTGTGAGCTAGCTGTAGTTGTTAATGAGAACAATGCTAGTATTAGGACTGCATTAGATAATGTATCTATTTCTTCTAGGTATGTTAGAGAAAATAGCAAAGTTAATTAATTTCTTAAGTAACTCTTTCTTGCAAGTACTACTTTTTTATGTATCTGTTCAGGCAATGGCGTTAACTTAAGAGAATGAATTAGCAAGCTCTCCTAAAGACATTATGGCGTTTAGGCTTATCTACTTTATTGCGGCTATACAATCTTCACGTTAACTTTAGTGCGTATTTTAAAAAGGGCTTGAAAGTTTTTTGGTGCTAATAAGCACCTGATAAAGTTTCTGTCTCATTACACCAAATAAAACTGAAAAATTTAAACGATACTCAGCAATTTGATCTGGGTTCCAAGGCTCTTGTGCATTACACATATGAAGTATTGCACATGACCAAGTTTGCACAAAATTCTTGTTTCTAAATTTATCCCAGAAAAATTCTCTAATTCTGCTTCTACTTTGAGTCGTTTATAGCACTCCTCTATGTGACACTTAATAGATAAGCTTTACTGATATCTTCTTTATTGAAATAAAATAGAAACCAAAGGTCCTATTTTTTACAGTATTTTATTCCTTAACATCTTTTCTTAAGTTGACGCTATTGGGCTTTGTTGCATCGCTATCTACGATGAATAAAAGATAAAATGTAGAATATCAGTAGCTTATTATTCTAGCATTTATAGTAAGGACAATCAGTAAATATCTAAATTTAAGTAAAAGAAGTTTTACTATCATTCACTAATCTAGCTAGAATTCAAGAATTTCAATGCTTTAGCTATTTTAAGTAGAATTAAATTTACTAGTACAAACAATAAATTACTATTCTTAAATTTAATCAGATAGATTGCAAAAAATAAGATTTTCAATAAGCTGCTTGTATAGTTAGCCTTTCATAGATAGTGATGCAACAAAGCCCGCTGGAATCTAGTTCATATTATATATTTATCTGATAAGTTCCATGTATGTGTAATTTATTTAAATTGACTTCTTATCATATAATTAAATACATTATTGAAAATTAAAGGTAAGGTTATAGCAATGGAAATTTCAAATTGGCACGAATTATTGAGTTTAGTTAATGTTGACAAAGATTTAAGCAAAGATAACGTAATTGAAAAAATACAAAATGAGCTGAAAAGATATTCAAAGGAATATGAAGAGTGGGAAAAGTCTGGCTTTGATATAAATTATGTGTTTAAAGATGGTGAAAAAGCG
>NZ_JBNRJY010000580.1:0-587 GCF_059414725.1 Wolbachia endosymbiont of Tuta absoluta | reverse complement strand
GATGATTTTATTTCATTCTACTACCTGCTGATTTATTTTCTGCTCAGCATATCCATTAAATCAGATTCTTTGAGTTTATTATGATCGATCCCCGTCATGTACGCACACGGGTGAGTGGAAAACAACCGACATGTGTAACTTGATTTTTACAAGTAAGTAAGGTTGGCAGTATTGAATTTACCCTCCCACTTACCTCCTCATACATTGCAAGTTGTTAAAAAACATGTTGTTTATGTCACAATAAAACAATTTTAAACGGATTTAAGTTGTGTTTATTTTGGATTTACAATTCCTACGTTTCGATATCATTACAGAGCCCGTGGTCACGGCTAATCCGTTTGAAATTGGTTTATTGTGATGAGTAATAGTTGTGCAAACTCAAAATAATATTATGTTGTTTATGTGATACACAGTTATCTGATTGACCCTCAAACTTATATCAGACGTGGTGTTAATATCCGTTTTATTCTGTTATTATGATGTTTAATCATTGAAAAAAATATCGTATTGAATAATGATATCCTTTAACTCTGCTCTTACATTACTTTTGAATACTACCTATCTACACATCGATAAAGAGGAACAAA
>NZ_JBNRJY010000579.1:0-407 GCF_059414725.1 Wolbachia endosymbiont of Tuta absoluta | reverse complement strand
CTCTCATTCCTATTCAAATTCTTCTTTTTGTGTTTCCGTGTCGCGGAGAGTTACATTTTGTCGGACCAATAAGTTTCCACTGTAACGGCATATGGAGTGGCTGCCCACAGATCTTCTAGAGTGCAGGTATCGGGCACGCGGGGCTATACAAGAGGTTAAACATGCTCTGTGGGATAGCACCGCATATTCACACTATTTCGTTGTTAATATTAATAAACAAAAATGATTTTCTTAAATTAAAAAAACGGTGTCCCTAAACATATAACAATCTCAAGTTTACATTGAAGAAAAAGTCAGGCTAAATAAATTAATAATTAACCTACTAACTTATGACTAGAACTGACAAAATATTTCATATAGAAATACTTTGATCGATCATTACTTAGGTTAATTATAAATTAATTTAG
>NZ_JBNRJY010000578.1:0-484 GCF_059414725.1 Wolbachia endosymbiont of Tuta absoluta | reverse complement strand
GCCAAAAAGTATTAAATCCTTCACTTTTTGGTCTATATTCTTCCACGGAACATCAAGACTAAATTTGCAATTTTCAGCCAGTGACAGAATTGCATTTTTTAGCAATCCATAGTTTGTATGCACTTGACGGAATATTGATCGATCAAGATGCAAGACGCAAGTAGGTACTTAGTAATATGTTATGTAGTTAATCTGTGGCTATGTGCTATGCTGTTGTCTGTGAGACGTGACCGGTGACCGTGACATTGAAAATTATGGCGAACATAATCTTCTCGTCTGTACGGGCGGCTGAATGCACGCTCAAAAAACTTTAAAAAAAGTAATGTCAGTTTTTAGTGACATATTTTGTGTGAAAAACGATTTTTGTTTCTAGTTTTTGCCAATTTATTTGCGATTTTATAAATTAAATCATGGTTGTTATGAAGTTAGTATTGCTAAGGTTTATTAGAAACTATGAAAAATAATAGAAAAGGTCTATTTTACT
>NZ_JBNRJY010000577.1:0-394 GCF_059414725.1 Wolbachia endosymbiont of Tuta absoluta | reverse complement strand
ATAGATGGATAGAGATTTGTTTGCAACGAACTTCATTGCCAATTTCGTATTTCGCCGTTTTTAACATTGGTACGTCTACTTTACTGTACCTACGTTGCTGATTAGCTCGGATATAACCAGCAATGTATACCGAATTAGTGTATAAGTCAGACTGTACAACACGATCGATCTACTGCGTGATTATACTAAATTGGAAGATAATAAAGAAAACAGAGAGTTATTAATAAGTGAAGTAGCAGATAATTTAGGGCTTTCCACTCAAGATAAAACAGAATCAGAAGTATTGATGGAATTAAACTC
This sequence comes from Wolbachia endosymbiont of Tuta absoluta, assembly GCF_059414725.1. Taxonomy (NCBI): domain Bacteria; kingdom Pseudomonadati; phylum Pseudomonadota; class Alphaproteobacteria; order Rickettsiales; family Anaplasmataceae; genus Wolbachia; species Wolbachia endosymbiont of Tuta absoluta. The sequence goes on along the minus strand of NZ_JBNRJY010000577.1, from coordinate 94 downwards.
TTTACCTTCTTCGATAAAAGGTCAGGTTAATCATAATCAAGTGCAGTTTGTTGTAAATATTTTTACCAATTTAATTGTTGAAGGAAAAAGCGAA
>NZ_JBNRJY010000576.1:0-2369 GCF_059414725.1 Wolbachia endosymbiont of Tuta absoluta | reverse complement strand
TATCAGGAAACGACAAAAAATATTCGACCTCCCATACAAAAGCACGATCGATCAATGTAGTTGATGCGATAGGTACTGGTGACAGACGGACTGACGGCGATGTCTCAGTAATAGGGTCCCGTTTTTACCCTTTGGGTACGGAACCTTAATAAACATAAAAAAAACATCCTTTGAGACTGCATTAACCTTATTTTGTCAGTGGGACTCATTAGTAGCGGGTTCAGTAGGTAGTATGCAATTTCACCAATTAGACCCACTGGGTCCAATCGTCATTGGGTCATATGAGTGAAACAACTAATGTGTTGTTGTTCGTTGTTGAAAATGAAAACGTTAAAGGGTAAACGGGTCGTGACTGTGATTTCCCGCGCGGGCCAATTTGGATAAATTCGGGGGCGACACCGACCTAGCCCAGATATTTTTTCATGTATAAACATGACAAATGGAAGCCGGCCTGGTAAATTATCCCATTCGTGACAGGACAGAACTGTGATATCAACGTTTTTCCGTTCTTTATTTGTCTACTCATTCGTGTTTTAAAACTCTTTATTACATTTTCAGATAGGACAAATCAAATATCTTCTGTTTGTGTATCAATTAACATCATTAAATTCCATGAGATTTCCATTGATGGGCACAATCCTCTGCAATCGTAGTGCGCAATATTGGAACTACACAAAAAAAAATTACTAAAGAACATCACTTCAGCTTATTTGAAGTATAATTGTATTTAAAAAAAATCTAAAGAACGAATGTCGTGTCGTGGCTTGACTTTACTTCGAGGGCTTCGTAATATTTGTATGAAATACCAAAATCATATAAAAAAACAAAGAACGAGTATTGTGGGTTATTTTCTTCACATAACACGTTTGAGTTTTATTTGTTCGAAAGTCTTTCAACCAGTTTATACCAACTTTCCTAATTTCCCGCCTTATCCTCGTCAAGTGCAAAACGAACGCCTGCGCAAATATTTGCCGGTTTCACCCCAAGTTGCTAAAATATTCATAACATGTATCCGCAATAGCCGATAATCCCAATCGCTACGATACAATGTGCTTTTTATAAATCGGCCACACACTTAGGACTGCATATAAAGTGAAATGATGTAAAAATCATGACTACGATTTAAATTTGAAACTTTTTGTTTTATCGCGGTTTCGCCAGGAATACGATTTTCTGACTATTATTAAAAAGCTCTTTCTTTGTGATGCCGTCCTAGAAAAGCATCACCCCAATACAACCAGTGGGTGTTGTAAAAACCGACTGAGTGATAATTTCATCCCGGGAATGGGCAGCAGTGTTTCCTGTATAAGCAATCCGCTTGCCAAGCGTCGTGAGTATGGCAATACCTCCCAATAGGGAGAGGCCTATATCTATATATATAAAATGTATTAAAAACCTCATGAAATCTTCTTCTTTCTTGTTGGATATCAAATATACGAACGTTCCTGAATGAACTAGTGTTTAAATAAATGTTGAAATGATGAATGTAACTTTCGCTTCGAGACGAGCATCAAAGATTGAAAATTTGGTAGTAGCAGTCGACGCGCCGGTAGTTGCTCAGTTGGTTTTCTACGGTCCTGGGTCAAAGGATACGGCCTCTGCTAACATTTTTTCGATTTCTTATTTTCATTTATGAAAGTAATATAGCACTGTGAGTGCAAAATAAAACCATAAAAATGGTTCCGTTGCTGTCTATGATTACTTAGACGGCAGTCGTAACACAACCATGTCAGAGGCCTACTAGTGGTAGTAAGCGGTTGAAAAACTCTGACACCAGGGTTCATCGGGTCCTTGGATGACTCGGTGTCCCACACGAAAAGTAAGAAAGACTGGGCTAGTAAGTGTACCGATTGCGAAGCCATTGGTGACATTACTTAGCTCAAGAAACTAAACTCATTAATTTAGAATTTCTAACAAATCAGCAGAGTAATATATTTCTTCGGGAAATATCAAATCCTATTTAAATTTTCTTATAGTTGTAGTTACCTACAACAAAAGTTTTTCGATTGTTGTTCAGTTCAACCTTGAAATGGTCTCAACACTCACCGTATAAATTAGTAACAAGTGTACTAGTTAGAATTTATTTCTTTCTACAAGAGGCGGAATTTTCATTACATAAGTCTGAAGAAAGAAAGAGATAATTACAGCGCATTCTCCAGGGAACGGACCGGTGGCTATCTAGACTATAAGAACATCCTGTCTTGTGTTAATCTGATGCCTTAATAACGTCCGGCAAAAGTAGAATGGAATTTTTGATGGATCGATCATAAATGTTTTAAAACACTTTAATATACTTGGGGAATTTAAGGAAGATAGAATAGGCATTTGGGTGAACAACAACGGAGTAGAAGAAAAAATAGCAGCTTTTG
>NZ_JBNRJY010000575.1:0-269 GCF_059414725.1 Wolbachia endosymbiont of Tuta absoluta | reverse complement strand
CTAGTAGTACATATACGCGCCGCCGCCGTCAATACTTACTTTGTGGTACATACAAACTCTAAAAACATTGCACTCCTTTTTTGGTTGAGCGGTCGTGTAAAAACTAAATCGTTTTCAATCATATCATTAAAATTATTGTGTATCTCTATTCAATTCAATGCCTTTATTCATGCGACTGGATGGCGAAAACGGGAGATCGATCAGCTAACTCTAAGCCTGAGGTTAACCCTCGTACCGTTGACGGTAACCGAACCTGAGGAAGTTTCCCT
>NZ_JBNRJY010000574.1:0-417 GCF_059414725.1 Wolbachia endosymbiont of Tuta absoluta | reverse complement strand
GACCACAACGTTCATGACGCATTAGGTACAGAATGCCGACAATATCGAGAAATATACGATCAATATAAGATCTAGGTATGTAACTGCCTAAGCCTTTGAGAGACGGTGAGGCTCTGCCCAATCCGTAAGCAACTTTAACGTGACTTTACAATATAGGATCAATATAGATTGGATGGTACTAGTAGGTATCTAAATGCCTTTTACCAGAGACGGTGAGGCTCTGCCCAATCCGTAAGCGACTTTAACGTGACTTTACAATATAGGATCAATATAGATTGGATGTGCTAGTAGGTATCTAACTGCCTTTTACCAGAGACGGTGAGGCTCTGCCCAATCCGAAAGCGACTTTAGCGTGACTTTACCTGATTACAATACTTATAGGATCGATCATCTTCGTCATACCTAATCACATTTTCT
>NZ_JBNRJY010000573.1:0-344 GCF_059414725.1 Wolbachia endosymbiont of Tuta absoluta | reverse complement strand
TTGGTGCCTTCGGGAACTCTGAGACAGGTGCTGCATGGCTGTCGTCAGCTCGTGTTGTGAAATGTTGGGTTAAGTCCCGCAACGAGCGCAACCCTTATCCTTTGTTGCCAGCGATTCGGTCGGGAACTCAAAGGAGACTGCCGGTGATAAACCGGAGGAAGGTGGGGATGACGTCAAGTCATCATGGCCCTTACGAGTAGGGCTACACACGTGCTACAATGGCGCATACAAAGAGAAGCGACCTCGCGAGAGCAAGCGGACCTCATAAAGTATGTCGTAGTCCGGATTGGAGTCTGCAACTCGACTCCATGAAGTCGGAATCGCTAGTAATCGTAGATCAGAAT
>NZ_JBNRJY010000572.1:0-1000 GCF_059414725.1 Wolbachia endosymbiont of Tuta absoluta | reverse complement strand
CCTGTCACTATAGCGATACACAATATTCCGAATAACCCTCAAACATTTGTCAGACGTGGTGTAAATGGCCGTTTTTGCTGCTGTTTACGCTCTGCCTACCCCGCAAGGGATTATAGACGTGATATGTGTATGTATGTATGTGTATTTTTCCAATTAATTAACTTATAAAATTTGCATGCTATTAGTATAAGTTAGCTAAACATGTATTGCACTGAAATAATTTATGTAAACATCCTATATACCATGTTTATGCAAATAAATAATTATTGTATTGTATTGTATTGTATTCTTGGGCGGAATGAGCTGTATCCGTGGAACTTACGTCAGGAATAGTTGGATCTATCTGTTCAGTAAGGTCGCAGATGAATAAGAAGCAGTCTCTATATCAGAGTTGTCTTGTCAGTGGGTTTTCTTTCCTAATTCAGTTATTTTGTTTTCTAATTCTTTCATGTACTCACTCACATCATCCTTTCCAACATTCACTTTCATCGGCAAATCGTCATTCTTACTGTCAGAGTCAGAACCTAAAGCGTTAAGTTTTATGCGTGATAGGGAATCGGCGTTTGCGTTAAATTTTCCTTTTTTGTATTTTATGTTATAGTCATACTCCTGCCGAAATCATCAGGCTCAAGTGCATATTACCCATCCTGCATAATCTGTTGTGTAAATTTTTGGAAGCGGGATATATACCAAAAGATATGCGCGATGCTAACATCGTTACCCTATACAAAGGCAAAGGTGACCGCGGTGACTGTAACTGTTATCGTGGTATATCTCTTTTAAGTATAGTTGGAAAATTATTTGCTCGGTTAGTCTTATTAAGACTCCAGAAAGTAGGTGATCGTGTTTATCCCGAATCGCAATGTGGATTCCGCGCCCAGCGTTCCACAACAGATATGATCTTTACTCTTCGCCAACTTCAGGAAAAGTGTAGAGAGCAGAGAACACCACTGCTGAACATAGGCCTCCCCTAAATATTTCCACCTCGTCCGATTAGAAG
>NZ_JBNRJY010000571.1:0-387 GCF_059414725.1 Wolbachia endosymbiont of Tuta absoluta | reverse complement strand
AGTTCCACAAATTTTTATTACTGATGAAAATGGTGATTATGTACATCATATTGCTGGATGTGACAAATTGATGGATCGATCAATTCGTTTTGCGGCTAAAGTCAATAGACGTAAAGTACGTGCACGAATGCCTTCAATTTCAGGACGATTTGCCAAGATATAGAAAATTTCTAAAATAGCACTTGGATTTTCTGAGAATGTTTTATGTTGTTGGACCGCAAGTTTGCCATCCACCAGCTTGAAGTGTTCGTTAATATTTTCAATTTTACGCTCATAGTCTGGTAAGCGTGGTGTAATTACTGACTCATTGAAATATGCCAATAACATTTCATTTAACGTGGAAACCTGTTGAGCTGTCCGATAGTAACGTTTCATGAACTGTTCAAT
>NZ_JBNRJY010000570.1:0-379 GCF_059414725.1 Wolbachia endosymbiont of Tuta absoluta | reverse complement strand
ACCAAAAGGGGGTTGAGAGAGGATTCCTGGCTGAAAATCAGTCAGGAAATGAATATTCCGGTCCCTTGTTATAGGATCGATCGCAGAGGGTAGCTACGTGGCACAGACAGCGGTAGCAAGCTTCTGATAGGTTTGGGATGAAAATTTGTTGCCCTGGAAGTAGGTGAAATTGTGTTTTTATTTTTTTAAAGTAAATTTTGAATTGGCTAAACCGCCACAAATTGGGAGACCAAGAGCTGACAGTCGTCGCGGGAGGCCCAGACGCAGATGGCGAGACAAACTGGATGGGTTTTCCAAAGATTGGCATGCGGAGACACAGGATCGCGAACAGAGGAAGAAGGGGAGGGGAGGCCTTTACCCAGCGGTGGGATCCTGACGG
>NZ_JBNRJY010000569.1:0-839 GCF_059414725.1 Wolbachia endosymbiont of Tuta absoluta | reverse complement strand
CATCCAAGGAGAATCAAACCCAAATAGAAGCTGCAGTGAAAATAAGATTAAAGGTATAGAAAGAATGGTTGTATAGCCAGGTGGAACAGGTATAGGTACTGATAGCGGTAAAGAGAAGATGATTATTAAAATACCAAAACCACGCTCATGTAAAGCTGTTTTAATATCAAATAATGTTACTTTATCATTATCGTTATTATTAGTATCTGCAACCTCTTTTAGAATATCAGAGGCCAATTTTTTATCTTCAGTCAATTTCACACTTTTTTCCACAGTTACCCTTTAATAACAATATAACTTCTAACTAACATAGTTATTGCTATATTTCAATATCGATTATTCATTTCATGCTGTACTTCATTCTTTTATTAAAGTGTTGTAAAGCTTTTAAGTTATAAGGCTTTTAAGAAGAGAAAGTGTTCCGGCTATAAGTTTTGGTCCTTTAACTATTACAATAAGGGTAACCAATAACGCACAGAATGAAACTAACACTCCTAACGTAGATAAAAATCCATCTTTACCCATAATGCCGAGTGAAATAAGAGTTATACCAATTGCAGGAAGGAAGTGAGTAAAAGGTAATGGAAGAGCTATTATTATTGCACAAAGCAACATCATAAAAGCTAGAATCTTTTCACCCGGACCAAGAAAAATAAAAGACATTCTTGGTTTCATGAACTTTTCTATTTTTTTTAATATAGGTGAAGTTTTCTCTACCACGAGAGCTAGTGTTGAACGTTGAAAAGATTTCCTTTCTAGCCAATTAGGCATCCAAGGAGAATCAAACCCAAATAGAAGCTGCAGTGAAAATAAGATTAAAGGTATAGAAAGAATGGTTG
>NZ_JBNRJY010000568.1:0-505 GCF_059414725.1 Wolbachia endosymbiont of Tuta absoluta | reverse complement strand
TACCAATAAATATGTTTTAAGATACTTGCCTGTAACGCTTTTTGGAGTCTGTGCAACTTTTTCTGGAGTTCCTACAGCAACCACTTCGCCACCTTTTGAAGATGGACACATATTGATAAATGATTATTACGACTTAGCTGCTGAATGTTAGTACTTACCATCCAAAAAAAGCTAAAATTTTCCTCAGACAGCTCTGCTATCAACGGGATGAATGTCGCGTAGAACTAAATATGTATTAAACGGCCAAACGGCAAAATGTTTTGTGTTGCCAAAATAGCCAAAAGAAAAGCCAAAACTGTAATAAAAACTGCACTATAGCACAGATTACCTCATAGTCACTATAGTAAGCGCCACTGAAGATTTATAATCTCAATAATATTGAGAGTTTGAAAAAAATATTTTTTGGACTCTCCGGATTTAGAAAGTCACTTATTGGACATACCTAATTTTGTCATGCCAAAGTGACTGGTTTCCATATAGTCAGATTATGAATCTTTAATGGCGC
>NZ_JBNRJY010000567.1:0-387 GCF_059414725.1 Wolbachia endosymbiont of Tuta absoluta | reverse complement strand
AATTACTTATAGTGTTTAAAAGCGAACAATTGCGTCGCTGTCCAGCAATAGTAAAAGACAGGGTTTGAAAATATCCAATATGATCACTAAATATGTAGGTAGTATAAAATTAAGATGTGTCCGTATGTCCCTTTCTATGCTTGGATCTTTAAAAGTAAGCAACGAATTTTGATGCAGTTTTCTTAAGTAGATAGAGTGATTCAAGAGAATGGTTTAGTTATGTATAAATCATGCCGGGACAAGATCGATCATATGGACCAGAAAGTCATTTAATAACAAAAAAGAATATACCACCTATGGGTGGAATAATAATACTAACTTCTGCTTTATTACCAATCCTGCTTTGGACTCAATTAACACCAGAAATTTCATTGCTGGTATTTATAA
>NZ_JBNRJY010000566.1:0-341 GCF_059414725.1 Wolbachia endosymbiont of Tuta absoluta | reverse complement strand
TTTATTATTGTATGTTCCTGCATAATGAGGATTGATTTGTATGGCTTGGTCATAAAGTTCCAATGCCTCTTCATGTCTACCTAATGCCGCTAAACATGATCCTCTATTAAAGTATATTCCTGCATATGCCTTTTCATCATTATTAGAATCGATTTGATAATTTTCATACATATTTTCATCTCTCTTAGTTTTACTTACCCGTGGCTTCTTGCCACGATGTAGAAGTTAATACGGGATGTTAAAAAAGTCAATCAGGCTACACATATTGTGATATTTTCTATTTTTAATAGCAATAGATCAAAAAACAAAAAAATAATTTTAAGTATCCGTTTAAAATTTTG
>NZ_JBNRJY010000565.1:0-1950 GCF_059414725.1 Wolbachia endosymbiont of Tuta absoluta | reverse complement strand
TAAAAACTGAAAGCTAAAAATATACTACGCAATAAGTAATACCTACAATTCTCAAAGCACACACGATCAAAAGCCTCGAACTCCATATATCAAAATATTAATCATACCGACCGAATCTATAACTACCCTTTCCGAAATCGGTAAAAAAGTATTGCATTAAAAAACCTCAACATTTGTTTCAACAAGAACAACCACTGAACGGCGTGTCTAATACAGGGTCTTAAGTCGTCCTCCTAATCCGAGGCATTAATTACCGCAGTAGGCCGTCGACGAGGGATTGAATTATCGGAAAAAGCTGAGCAGGAATCAGAGAATAGCTATAAACACACACAGCTATATAGTATAGCTAGCTAAAAGAGACTATAGTGTCCATCAGTTGCAAATATTTTGGATATATGTGATATATTTAGGTGAATTTACCGAATTTGCCTTTAAATCCGTACTAATATTGAATCTGAGAGTTTGTATGTGTGTATGTATGTTTGTTACCTCTTCACGCTCTAACGGCTTGACCGATTTGGATGAAATTTGGAACACAGGTAGAATATAACCTGGAAAAACACATAGGCAAATTTTCACCGCAGGAAAACAACTATTACCATGGGAAAATAAGTGGCAGCGGATGAAACCACTGGGCGGAAATCTAGTTGTTTATAAGTCTAGCAACTTATTTAGTATTAGTTACTTTGAAAGAAATATTTTTTTTGATTTGATTTGATTTTTGATAAGGGATGGAATTATTGGAGAAAAATCGTGCAGGAATAAGGGAACAGCTAATGCATAGCTTGCTTATTATTTATTTTTACATACATGCCTATATTACACCTATATGCCTTGCGGAATAGGCAGAACAAAACAGTAATTTACGCCACGTCTGACAAAGAATTTGAGGGTCATTCAGAAAAATTATGTATTACCATACGGTGCAAGCCCATCGCCCAAAAATTGCAATTCACACATAACCCATCGCTTCTTACGACACCCAGGGGAAAAGGGTTGATGCTATTCTAGCCAGCATCACACGGCAGTTTTTTTATTGTATCTTTATATTTTGTTCTAACTGAGTTTATTCCTGGCTAATGTCGCAGTGAGTGATGACAACCGCGTAATTTCAGTAAGTCCTGCCTTCAGGAAACACTGAAGATAAATGATGTGTCGGAATTAGGATTATAATTAAGGCTACTAGCATTTTCCTGCTGCTGAGGGCTTGATAAAGATTTTCCGACTGGGTTTTCTTGTTTTCTCAATTTGTTGTATTTTGTAGTTTACGGCGTAGCATTTTACTTCAATATAATGTGTTCAAGATGTTTAAAATGCCGTGTGATGCCGGTTTAGAATAGCATCACCCCAATTCTTACTCGTGGGAGTTGTTAGAGGCGACCAAGGGACTCGAGGGTGTGTATTGCAATTTTAGGCAATGGGCTGACAACCTGTCATTATGACGATAACACGATTTTCTGATTGACACTCCGTTTTTATGCGCCCGTTTACGCTCTGCCTACCCCGCAAGGGATAATAGGCGTGATGTATGTATATTTTAAAATATGAATTATAATAAGAATGAATAAGTCTTACAAGATCGATCGCTTTAGTCCATCAGGATAGGTACTTATTTTTGTGTAAACAAACAGAAACAGATGTTTTACTATCCAAGTTTCCACACACTGCAGATTTTTATAAATTTTCAATGAAACGGACTAATCCCTTTTGAATTTAAAGTAGTAGCTATTACATGCTACCTTTAATAATAATAAAAAATAGAAATAAAACAAATTCTATTTAGCAAATACTCGGTGTATTGTAAAACTCGCGGCTAAACTAGAAACGTTTGTAATGTTACCTGTATTATTCATTCACTTAGAGATCGATCGGCCCTAAACCTGTTGCAACTAAAGCAATTCGCTTTATTCCTCCCAGTATTACAATTAATACAAATAGCGAGATAATAAC
>NZ_JBNRJY010000564.1:0-9707 GCF_059414725.1 Wolbachia endosymbiont of Tuta absoluta | reverse complement strand
ATGCGTAGACTCAGACGGCAAAACATCTGGTTTAATAAGTTTTAGAATCCTTTCAGTTTCTTTCTGAATGAATTCCTCTCCTTTTAAACAATATGACCGAAGACTTTCAGGTCGCACCATCTCTCAAATGTATCAGAGATCCTTTTTTTATCGTGAACTAATTAGCCATTTTTATAAAGCTCACTTTCAAAATATTTATTGACTGCATATTCTACTAATACACTGAACATTGCTATTATTGGAATAAAAAATAATATACCTATAAACCCAAAATATGAGGTGCATATGACAACTCCTAAAATAATGATAGTTGGATGTATATGAACTTTTTTTCCTATTAATAAAGGCACTAATATGCTTGAGTCTATTAATTGACCAACACTAAATAATAGCAAGACAGCAGTACTTTCAAACCATCCACTAAATTGAGTAATGGCGCTCAAAAATCCGATAATAGTGTATAATAATGGCCCTATATAGGGTATAAATGTTAATGTTCCTGATAAAATTCCAATAGCTACAGAATGCTTCAGCCCAATTATGCTAAGGCCCACGGAGTAAAAGATCATCATGACTATACATACGTTTAACTGTCCCTTTAGGTAATTAGATATAATGAAATCTACTTTAGAAAAATAACCTGCAGCTTTTTCTCTGTAAAGAATGGGAATTAGTTTATTAGCCTTTTCTACAATTGCAGGCCAATCACGTAATACATAAAAAAACACCACAAGCGTAATAGCTATTAATGATACCATGTAAATCAAATTAAAGCTTGAATTTAGCACTTGAATTATAAGATTACTGCCCATGCTAAGAGCATTTATAAAATAAGATATATAATCACTGTAATTTTCTACTAGATTTTTAGACAAATGATCAAATAAACTATCTTCAGTTTTTATATTAAGAAATTCTAGCACAGAAGGAATCACTTTAAGCTTTAATGAAGGTATCTTATTTACTAAGAAATTTAATATTAAAGTAATTTGAAAATATATAATAGGTAAAACAAATGTAATAACTAATATAAAAGCTATCAATAAGGCAAGTGTTATAAAAACTACAGAACATGAACGCGGTATTCTATATTTTTCAAACTTGGTTACTAGCGGGTTAAATAGATGTGCAACAAAAACAGATATTAGACACGGAACAATCATAGGACGCATCAAAAATAATGCCCCTATTATGAAAAGCAGTACACAACAAATAGTTATATGACGTTTTTGCATGTGTTTAGAATAGTTAATTTACCGAAAAATATAAAGTTTTTTGTAAGTACTACCTATTCATTATTTTATTAGGCATGAGATCAGCCAAATTTTCACTCAATTGCCAACTAGATAAAACTCCGTTATGCGGGTTATCTGTAAAGCCTCTCAGATTAACGATCTTAATCGAATTTCTATTTAACAATAGATCATCTACTGCCTTTGCCAATTGTGCAGGATATGGTATTAAGGTGTCTCTTTCATGATTAATGACTACTATTGGTATATTATCATTTTGTAGCTTTTGTATATTGCTTACTATATCAAAATCTAAATTTAGGACCTTAAGCATCTTTTTCAATAAGCATGAGGGCAGTACACTTAAAATTTTTGCTTGAGGAATTGGAAAATGCTTTATTGCATTATGAAAAGAGCTGAAAGTGCTAGTAAAAATAACGCCTCCAAGTTTAATATTTTTGTCTGTAAAATATTTTAATACTTCTGATGCAACTGCTCCCCCAAAAGAATGGCCGAAAAGTATTATATTTTCCGATTTCACACCCTTCTCCATTAATTCATTGATTTTTTCTATTGAAGACTTAGATAAGCTTTGATTCTTATTTATAAATGGAATCATGAGTGGTGGTACAGATAAAAAGGTACAAGTTAAAGCTGCTAAGATGGCTAAACTTGCTGTACTAGATGTCATTGGATTAGTAAGTAATATTAAAGTTGGTAATAGTATTGATGTTCCTAAAAACAAGAAACTAGCTATTGCGTAAGTTATATAGTTTTGAAATGCAATTGGGTATTTATGTGCATGAGTGTGAAAATTAGACCTATGGAGATATGTAGATCTATCTTGTATATACCTGGCCGCATTCTTATAATTATCACCTATTCCATGAAAAAATATAAGATGTATCTCATTTTCTTTATTATACTTAGCAACGTGTATTATTTTCCTCTAGCATATATTACACCTAGTAAAAGAATATTCTTTTTTGAGAATTGGATCAACTTTTTTAAAATGCTAGATAACTTGTATTAACACCGAAAATGGTAAGCATGTACACTAACAGACTTGAGGAATACAAGATAGCAGCATTAATAGTTGCAGCAGGAGTAGGCAGTAGATGCAATGCCAAAATCCCTAAACAGTATATAAAATTGGCAGGTAAGTCTGTTTTATTTCACACAATTAGGAAATTCTTAGCTAATCAGTACATAAGTTACATAAGAGTGGTAGTGAATGAAAGTCAAAAAGATTTCTATAAAGAAGTTACGTCATCAACTATAGATACTAAATTGCTGAGTCCAGTATGTGGAGGAAAAAGCAGGCAGAGTTCAGTTAAACTTGGACTGGAGAGTTTGCAAAAGATCAATCCAGATTTTGTTATTATACATGACGCTTGTAGGCCTTTTGTATCAAATATTCTAATAAACAACTTGATTGAATCTATGATTAATGGTCAATATACAGGAGTAGTTCCAGCAATAGAAGTCGAGGATACTATATCGTTGGTGAGTAATAATTTCATTGAATCTACGATTTCAAGAGAAAAACTTAGAGCCATGCAAACTCCTCAAATTTTTAATTTCAGAGAATTATTATCGTGCCATCAATCAGTCAAAGAATTTACTGATGATTCATCACTAATGGTAGAGCATAAAAAACATGTTGCGATTATTGAAGGTGAGAAAAAGAATTTTAAGTTAACTACAAAAGAGGATATCAATATGGCAAAACTTCTCTTTGGAGAGCCAAAATTCCGTGTCGGAACCAGTTATGATATACATAAATTTGTTAAAATTCAAAATGATGCTAAGAGCTTTATAAAAATTTGCGGTGTGGAAATTGAGCATAATATGGCAATAGAGGCACATTCCGATGGTGATGTTGCAATACATGCAATCGTTGATGCAATACTCGGAGCACTAGGATGTGGCGATATAGGAGAACATTTTCCTCCTAATTCCTCTAAATGGAAGGATTGCAATTCATCTCATTTTCTTGACTTTGCTGCTAAAAAAGCACAGGAAAAAGGATATAGCGTGTCTAATTTAGATATTACTATAGTTTGTGAAGAGCCTAAAATATCGCCTTACAAAGCAGGAATGAAGGAATTCATATCAAAAATATTAGAAATTAATGGTGAATTCGTAAATATCAAAGCAACCACAGCGGAAAAATTAGGTTCTATTGGAAGAAATGAGGGAATAGCAACGTATGCTTCTGTGCTATTGCGTGCAAATTTTTATTGAAGGTAGAAACGAAATAACTTACTTGACAAACTCCACCATTTCACTTCCATTGCAAGGAAAGTGGGAAGGTTTGTCAAGAAATTTCTATCAGCTACTTTCGACATTAATAGCTGATTCAAGTCTTCTATTCAAAATTTTCAATATAAAATCCAATTCATTTGAGTTGTTATAACGTATCATGACTTTACCCTTAGAATTACTGTCATTAATTTTGATCTTTAAACCAAGCTGAGAAGATATAGCTCCTTCTAATACTGCCATATCTTGATTTTTAGTACACTTATGCTCTTTTCGGTCGTTATTTTGTTGTAAGTCTTTTATCAATTTTTCAGTTCGCCTAACGCTCAGGCCCTGAGAAACTATTCTTTCTGCAATACTTTCCGCATTTTCAACATTAATCAATGCTCTTGCATGACCCATAGACAATTTTTTCTCGTTGATCATTGTTTTTACTCCATTAGGGAGTGACAGCATTCGTATCATATTGGTTATGTGACTGCGGCTTTTACCTAAAGTTAAGGCTAATTCTTCGTGTGTATAGGAGAATTCATCTATTAGTTTTCTGTACGCCTCACCTTCTTCTATTGGATTAATATCTTGCCTCTGTATGTTTTCAATTATCGATACTTCTAAGCATTCCTTGTCATTTAAATCTTTTATGATAACCGGCACACTATCAAGATTTATGACCTTACTTGCTCGCCAACGACGTTCCCCTGCTACTATTTCATAACCTTCATTACTTGGATCTTTGCGCACCACAACAGGTTGTATTATACCATTTTTCTCTATCGAACCTGCAAGTTCTTTTAATGACTCCTCATCAAAATATTTTCTCGGCTGAAATTTGCTCGGGTGTAGTAATGAAATAGGTAACCGATCTTCTTTATTACCATAATTATCGCCTATGAGGCCAGCAAGACCTCTACCTAAGCGCCTATTGTCCTTCACGCTGCACCCTCACTTATCAGCTTTTTCTCTTTACAGATGCTCATGTGTTTCTTTAAAATTTCTTTTGCCAAACTTATATATGCTTGTGCACCAGGACACTTAAGATCATATACAATAGCAGGTTTTCCATGAGAAGGCGCTTCTGATAACCGTACATTACGTGGAATAATGGTCTCATACAAGGGGATAATAGTTTTATATACTTTATCATTTAAATATTGGCAAATATCATTTTTAATCTGCTCACTAAGTTTGTTGCGTCTGTCATACATTGTGAGCAATATTCCTTCTATTAACAGGAAAGGGTTTAGGTTATTTCTTTTTATCAGCTCTACAGTCTTAACTAAATGGCTCAATCCTTCCAGAGCGAAAAATTCACACTGAAGAGGAACAATAATCGAGTCAGCAGCGGTCAGAGCATTGATAGTAAGCAGACCAAGTGATGGAGGACAATCGATAATTATGTACTCATAATTATTACGTACTTTCTCTAGCGTATCTTTTAGTACGAATTTTCCCTGCTCAAGTTGTGATAGCTCAATTTCTGCAGCTGATAAGTCAACCACTGATGAAATCAGCGATAGATTTGGAATTTCCTTTATATTGAAAATTGCCGATTCCACCAATTCACTTTCGCTGCTCAGCAGTATTTTATATATATTTTTTTCTTCCCTGCTACGATAAGAAATCCCAAGTCCTGTACTAGCATTTCCTTGAGGGTCAAGATCTACCAGTAAAGTACTTTTTCCCACAGCAGCAAAGGCTGTTGATAAATTTATACTAGTTGTAGTTTTACCAACTCCACCCTTTTGATTTACTATTGCAATGATCTTGCTCACGCCTTTTATCTTATGTATAAAATAACTCTATTGTATATATGCAAGAAATTTTTGCATTAGAAAAATTTTTTTGTTGCCAATCATGCTCAAAGTAAACTGCCTTTTTTTGTCTTGTGTAACACACTTTGAACCTTATTTCCTAACTCATTCAGAGTAAATGGTTTGGGTAAAAAATGGAAGTCTTCTATATTGATTTCATCGCTCTTTAAAAAAGCATCCTCTGTATACCCAGAAATAAAAATAACTTTGATGTTTGGCCTATGTATCAATGTTTCTTTAACTATTTCTGGACCACTCACCTCTGGCATGATTACATCAGTGATTATTAGATCTATGTGTTGATTTTTTTTTCTAATGATCTCTAGTGCCTCGCTGCCTATACTCGCTTCTATTACATTAAATCCTTTTCTTGTAAGAGCCTTAGCAGTAAATTCCCTTACTGAATCTTCATCTTCAATTAATAAAATTATACCATTACCTTTAATCTCTACCGGTTTCTCTATTTCTTTACTATCTTCCTCTTTATCATTTTCATCCGATATGTAAACTATGGGCAAAAATATGCTAAATTTAGTTCCATGATTCACTTTGCTAGCAACATAGATGTATCCTTCGGTTTGTTTAATAATGCCATATACAGTAGAGAGGCCAAGACCTGTACCAGAAGTAATATCTTTGGTAGAAAAAAATGGATCAAATGCCTTTTCAATTATATCACTCGTCATTCCACATCCAGTATCAATCACTTCAATCACAACATAATTCCCATGTTCAATCGTTTCCTTATCTGGAGAAAACATATCCTGAGGTGTAGAATTTAATGAATCAACCTTTTGATTAAAGGTTCGTATAGTTAACTCTCCCCCCTTTTCCATAGCAGCACCAGCATTAACTGCTAAGTTAAGCATAACTTGCTCTAATTGTCCTTGGTCAGCCCTAACAGCACCCAAATCGCTACCATAATAAATATTAAATTTTATATTTTCACCTATTAATCTTTTGATCATTTCATAAAGATTAGCTATCGTACCATTTACATTAATAATCTTTGGCTGCAAAGTCTGTCTTCTTGAAAAAGCAAGCAGTTGTCTTACTAAATTTGACCCACGTTTTGCATTTTGCTGTATCTGTATTATATCTCCAAAAGATGGATCGCTAGCTGAGTGCTGGAGTAAAAGCAAATCACAAAATCCTATTATTCCGGTTAATATATTATTGAAATCATGTGCAATACCACCTGCTAATTGCCCTATAGCTTGCACCTTTTGATAATGCTCAAGTTTTATCTCTAGTTTTTTACGTTCAGTATTATCAATAAAATAACAAAGTATGAACATCACTTTATTATGAAGAAACTTATTAAAATATATTTTCATGTTATTACCGCCATTGAGCTGCACATCAAAGGACGCATTATTTATCCTATTACTTGAAAAATATTCACGCACTTTCATATGATAACCATCTGATATCAATGCAAAGATAGAATCATTACTTGACCCCGCAAGTTTTACTAATGCTATATTTTTCTTTATAAAATTGCCATTTATATCGCATTGTGCAATAGCAATTGACGAATTTGTAAAACAAGGGTGTAGTTGATAATCAACAATATTTGATTCAGTTGGTGTTATAAAGCCGTGTATATAGCTATGATTGTATTTATCACAAAATATAGCAGTACTCATATAAGCCTTAAATGGAGCACCGCTTATAGTAAAAAACATAATTTCATTTTTGGTTATTGTATCGTCATACTTAGATTGAGATATAAAATCATTGATTGAGCTACCTTTTTCCAATTTTTTTAGTTCAAACATGTCTAAAAATCTTTTATTTACAGATAAGATACCTCCTTTTGTATTTGCAACGTAAGTTGCTATATTGTGTTTCTCTATCAACTCTTCATATACCTGCTCTTTGTTTACCTGTGTTGCCTTCAGTACAAAATACCCATTCGGTCTTGCTATTGGGGCTAATGATAAATTTAAAGTCTTATTACTATTTATAGCAATTTGTGGATTATCCGGTATTGGTTCAGAGAGCAAAAGAAAGTTAGATATTCTACTCTTCTTGCTTAAGGAAATGCATACTTTTACAGAAGTGTTATTTCTTAACGCATGATAGAGTGATTTTCTGTCTTTTTCTGACACATCTCCTGCTTCAAGAATTTTATCTAGCGTAACATCATCGTTTATGTGATCTTTGAACCTTTCGTAGAACCTCGCATCAGCATAAATAATACCCTCATCTTTATGTAAAATGAGACAAAACTCTGTATTATGATTCAGCGCATTTGCAAATATTGCATTTTGAAACTCTATGATATTAAGTAGATACTTGTAACGTTTTATATTATATACCACAAAGAGAGTCATTAGAATGCTAATTAATAAATTAATCTCTATATTAACATGCTGACTATATACATTAGAAAAATAGAGTACTGATATTGCTATTGGAGGTAAGAACATAATAACTGCCATCACAATAATTGACATCCCATAATTTCTTAGTATGAAGTCAACTCTGTTCTCTTTTTTGTTATCTATGTATCTTTTACTCATTATTATTGCTTGGCATCCTTGCACATATAAAAATATTCTACTATATTGATTTAATTATTATAGATTTATTAACATCCTTGATGAGTAGTTACTATCCCAATCTAATTAAGTCCTGTAAATATAGAGTACAATAATATTAATAAGCCAACAGAAGGCATTATGGAAAAACAAAAGACACAAGCATTTGAATGGTTCTGCGCACTGAGAAACAAGATCACCGAATCTTTCTTATCAATTGAGGTACAGTCATTCACACAACCAAAAATCGAAAAAAGAAAGTGGAACCGACCAGGTGGAGGAAGTGGTGAATCTACAATTATCTTTGGTAATATTTTTGAAAAAGTTGGAGTAAACGTTTCAAGAGTATACGGAAAGCTCGAAGACTCAGCCATTAATGAAATTCCTGGTGCAAGTGAAAGCAATGGAGAGTTTTGGGCAAGCGGTATATCTTTAGTGTCTCACATGCAATCTCCCCTTATCCCTGCAGCACATATGAACACAAGATTGATATATACCTCAAAACAATGGTTTGGTGGAGGAATGGACTTTACTCCAATTTATAAGGATGAGGGAGATTGCAAGTATATTCACGAATCAATTAAAGCAACTTGCGATGAGTTCAACATCGAATATTATCCGAAATTTAAAAAGCAATGTGATGATTACTTTTTTTTACAACATAGAAAAGAGCCACGTGGTATTGGTGGAATTTTTTATGACAATCTAACTTCTGGCAACTGGAAAAACGATTTTGAGTTCACAAAAGCAGTAGGTGAAGCCTTTTTAGAAATTTACTTACACATCATACACAAACATATGCAAAAATCTTGGACAAAAGAACAACGAGAAGAACAATTGATAAAACGTGGCAGATATGTGGAGTTCAATCTTCTTTATGATCGTGGTACAAGGTTTGGTTTAATGACTAATGGTAACCCCGATGCAATTATGATGTCGATGCCTCCTCTTGTTAAGTGGGTGTGAAAAGCGATTATTAATATAAAATAAATCGTTATAGTTTAAGATTGTACCACATATGGTGAGCTTTTGTATAGAGGGGTACAATCATGGGTATAAGTAGATAGTTTTTTAATTAAATCCGCTAGAAATAGCAATATAAGAGGCGTGAGGCTAGCTTTAAGTCTTCATAATATAGTAAACAGCTTTGAAAAACTCTTTTCTAGAATTAATCCTTTTAGGAACAAGGGGTCATTTGACTTGAATAATGATCAAACTTTAAATCGAGCTTTAGAGTATGCAGTAACAAATCTTGATCATAATGTAATGACGTTACTTATTAGTGCTGGAGCAAATATTAATGAGATAAATAATAGTATAGGAAATGTAATCCTTCAATACAAAATAGCATCATAAGCTATGCAGTACGGAGATAAGGACAGTCTCAAAGATCATAAAGAAAAATGTTGTTTAGTGCTTGGTGAGCTAATAAAAAAAGAAAGAAAAGAAATATTGGAGATTTTGAAACAAACGGAAAGTTGTGACAAGCTTAAAGAGGAAGTAGAGATAAAATTTAAGGCCAACTCACCTAAAAAACCTCCTAGGATTTTTGAGCATGATGATATTTTACTTTTAAAAGAGCCCATTTATGATGAGGTATATGACGCTAAGGTTAGTAACTCATTAGAAGAGTTGAGCGTATCGGAAGAATCCATTTATGCTGAAGTATATGATTTGCATAAAAGATCTACTGAAAATTTATCATTGAAAGATAGTGGTTATTCTAGTATATCAGGAGAACCTATTTATGAAGATGTAGATGATTTCTCAGAGCAAAAAAAGCCCACTAGCTTAAATCATAAAGAGCAACCAGAGCCTATTTATGCTAAAGTAGATTTATCGAAAAAGAGATC
>NZ_JBNRJY010000563.1:0-756 GCF_059414725.1 Wolbachia endosymbiont of Tuta absoluta | reverse complement strand
AGTACAGGGTATCCTAGTTTGGGGACCAGAAACAGTGACATTGTGTAATGAACCATGTTACCTACCTACACTTACTTTATAAGAAACAGCAATGTAACCTGGACAATCAGAGACAATAAAGGTATTTTTTATTTTTTATTTATTTATTTTATGTGCATGTACCTTCGTTTTAAAAGTGTCAAGTGACCTGAAGTTTAATTGTTTAAGTTATCTGATTGACCCTCAAACTTTTGTCAGACGTCGTGTTAATATCCGTTGTACGGTCGTTAACGCTCTGCCTACCCCGTAAGTGATATAGTATGATTGAATTGAATAACCTACACGTACAGACTATAAGTAGGGCGACTGTCTATGAAACTGGACAACTTTCCCCAAGGAACATAAATTGAAAATTTAAATAAAAAAGTTTGAACCTTCCATACAAAGTTTCCGATCAGCTGATTTGGGTTACTTTGGAAGCCCATTTTTTCCATATTCCTTGGGGAAAGTTGTTTCTTTGTTATCGGTATCGGTCACATGAAAAATTTCATCCGAAATTTTATGCACGAAATTTCAACTATACTCGTATCAGTAACCTTTTAGTGAAATAAAATTATTTATTTGTTACTACTGCAAATTTGTAACCCAAAGTACCCCATTTCTTTCCATGCCCATCATCACTTTATCACGTGCATACTCAAAATCATCCATGGTAACAATTTTCTTATTTCTTCTTGCAGCAATAAGCGCAGACTCATTCACTAAATTTGCTAGATC
>NZ_JBNRJY010000562.1:0-822 GCF_059414725.1 Wolbachia endosymbiont of Tuta absoluta | reverse complement strand
CACTGGGCTAATTGTTCTAAATCTGCGACCAATATACCCTCTGGATATATTGCCCACTTACTAAGTGTACTGTAAATGCGATCGATCTGAGAACAATGATTGAACTAAAAACAATTGCTTCGTCTTCATTCACCAAAGATTTCATGTAGGTACCCTTGTCATTTAAGCATATTTCTAGCCTAGCTAATATTGAAAAATTTTACTAATATCTTCGCCAACTAGTTTTGCTTTTAATTCAGCAGCAGTAACTTCTTGTTCAACAAACCTTTTTACCTCAGATGTATGGCAGACGGACGGAACCATGTCCCTTGCTGCGTCCAAGAACGTGTGCCGGACATCTGTCAAGACGTCTGCAGAGGAGAGTTCACTCCTGTCACAGACAACATCAAGACGCACTATTCGTGCGCAGCGTACATGGAAAAAACGCTGGCCTGTATTGTTGAAGGCATTGGTAAATACATTTTTAGCTAAACTACTTTTAGTTACGATAGTATTGCATTGCAACTGTTTATACCCATATAGCGCAGTAGTAGATAGTGCGCCTTCTGTTCTGCGGTCTAAGTCTTTCTTTTGAATGTCTCTATTTCTTTCCATATATCCTGATACAGATAATATCCACTACATTCTAGTGGGAGCTATGAATATGATAGTGTTTTATTTTCTTTGTGAGTACCACAGATTCGTCCAGAAATGATTATGCGTATGGCAAAATACAAAAACTATTTTATCCACAGAACTACTTCCAAGTCCGCCAGAAGACGTGGAAGTGGAGCCACTAAACGAAAAACAATTGAAGGTGACCTGGAGTCCTCCAGTTGAGAA
>NZ_JBNRJY010000560.1:0-592 GCF_059414725.1 Wolbachia endosymbiont of Tuta absoluta | reverse complement strand
GGCCATTTACGCTCTGCCTACCCCGCAAGGGATTATAGGCGTGATATATGTATGTATGTATGAAATCACAGAATACATAGTACTAGTAGCAAAACAAAGTTCGTGGACAACAGCTAGTTCCTTCACAATATTGAATGGATCCTAGTACAAGATATACACGTGAATTGTAATATGTAGGAACTATAGACATACCGACTCCACATTCAAATTTTTCAATATCCTGGTATTTTACACCTTACCGCATGAACGCCAGGTGACAGGTGCATTATTATGGAAGTATTTTTAATAAAATCTTAGATCTAGATTTTTTTTGTAAAATAATTTTAGTTAGTATATTTTCTGCGAATCCTAATGAGTACTGTGCTTCTGTCGTACATTTTTATGTCATGTTACAAAATGATTTTTTAATTTACATCCGATGTCATCGGCTTCAAATAACCCGGAGTAGATCGATCTCTGATACATTTGAGAGATGGTGCGACCTGAAAGTCTTCGGTCATATTGTTTAAAAGGAGAGGAATTCATTCAGAAAGAAACTGAAAGGATTCTAAAACTTATTAAACCAGATGTTTTGCCGTCTGAGTCTACGCAT
>NZ_JBNRJY010000559.1:0-1129 GCF_059414725.1 Wolbachia endosymbiont of Tuta absoluta | reverse complement strand
ATATTTTCGCGAGTCAGCTGTCGTTTGGTTTCAAACCATTGCTTTATTGGAGGCGTCTGCTTTGCAACTGGTACGGTCAATAATTGGGCATTATTATGGTCTGACAAATATAACGCAACATCGCTCCAATTTCACGCTCAAGTAAAGCGGCGATCGATCGACGCAGGTATGTTTATTTGTGGACTTAGTAATTTATTTTGTAAGTGTGTCTAGTTTACCACAGTATTAAGACACAAGTTGCACTTCTTTGCATGATTTTGCTGTGTGCCCACTTTCCATTTTGCTAACAATGAAAACTTTTTTTACTGATGTTTTTTCTAATGTTAGGTATCTAATTAGCGAAGGAAATGCACTGCCAGAATCTAGACTAGATTCAAGAGTAGGTATTGTCCAATCTAATATCCGTAATTGTTGGGTTTATGTTTGAAATCAGATATGTAATAGTAATTTTGTGTTTAGGGTACCGCATGCCGGCGCCGGAGGGGTGCGCGGAGGAGGTGTACGCGCTGATGCTGCGCTGCTGGGAGTACGAGCCGGACAAGCGCCCGCACTTCCACCAGGTCTACACGCTCATCGACAACATCTACAACCGGTGATACGCACAGCACACGATCGATCATAGAAAGAGAAAATCTTATTATTTAGAAAGATAATAAAAAATATCTAAAACAAGTAAGTGTAGTGATTCAGCGGCGCAAAGCTGCTAACATATCTGGCCTCGGTACGGTGCGATCGAGGAGATCAGAAACTATGTAAAAGATAATAGTTTTCTAAGTAGTTGAGACATTAGATAACTGTTTCAGTCACACGATTGGTGACGTCACTCATTGCCCATTACGTGGACCTTCACCTTGCGCTTGACCGAATTACGGCGGAGTGGCTGAGTGGCGGACTGGCGGACTGGCGGGCGAGGCTACTGTAATCACACGATATCTGTCAGCTGTACTCGTAGCTGCATGGTAAATGGTAATCGAGCGGAAACAACACGTTACCATACTTACCTACTTTTTTTCTAGTTTGGGTATCAACCATCCAATTTAATTTTTAAAATTGCAGTTCACGTATTGTTCATACATACAGGGTGTAAGGGACAGCCCTCCGAATACTGATAGGGTGCATGCAGACCATG
>NZ_JBNRJY010000558.1:0-1743 GCF_059414725.1 Wolbachia endosymbiont of Tuta absoluta | reverse complement strand
GGGGGGTACAGTATTCTTTGCGGTGTTGTCAAGCAAGGGTAGAACTGGTAGGGTGCTGGAGGTGCAGAGGAAAAGTAAGGTTGGCTGTATTGCATGGTAATTTTTTTCTATACTGCAGTGCAGAATAACATGCAGGGATTGAAGGTGCTCATTATAAACGGTATACGGATAACTTAATGGAATTATTTCGGCATTTTAAAATAGAGTCTATGATCGATCTTTTCTTCAAACGCGCACACTGTTATACTATCTAATGCGAACGAAGTCGCGGCCAAACTAGTTAATAATAAATTTGACGATTTTTACGACACCCACGGGTAGAAATAGGGTGAAGCTATTCTAAGCCGGCGCCATACTTTTAACGGTTTTGTAAAAAAACCGGTATAAGAAATAAAACGACGCATGTGGCTGAAAGTAAGCATTGTTATTTTTGACGAAGCATGTTGCTGAAACGTATTATTGTCACAGGTTTTGACGAAGCTTGTTGCTGATTTGTTCTGCATCTTTAGAATAATGTCTGACGATGCCTGTTCCAATAAACTAGATATTTTGAACTCTCAGAAGAGGATAATGTGCGAATGGAAGTAGGTATTGTTACTACTAATGTTTAAGTAAGTATTGTATTTGTTCCTTTCTCTAGTAAATATTAATTTTATTTTATTTCTATTACATACAGGGGATGACCTGATAGAAATCTCTTACCTGGAGGACTAAAGGATCTTGTTTAAATGAAGATGAATATTGAATCAGTTTATTCGGTTCCTTACTTGAAGAGGTTAGCAAAAGTTTAACCTGTATTTATTGAATTGGGATTGATATCTTCCAAACAATTATAAGTAAGCAGGTACTTATACTACTATTCAATATTAGAAATTACAAAATAATCATAAATTTTTCTATTATTTTTAAATGAATTAGTATTAACTCTTTAATGTACATTAGTAAAAACCAAAGATCGATCAACGCAGGGAAATGACTGCCCAGATACGGCATTAAGCATCAAACTAGAAAATATTCTCAGTGAGGTACGTGCAACCAGAGAAACAATGGCTGCGGATGTCCTCGAAATAAAACAGTACACATCTCGTTCCCCCACACAGTCACCCAGAGGACAAAAGACGGGTGAAAATAACAAGAAGGTCATGCAGGAACTCAATGCGTTGCGGGGAATAATTGTGGTGGGTAACGATGTCGTGGACAATCTTAAACGCAATCCACAGGCTGCTCTCAACGTTAAAATGGAGGAAATAAAACGAAATGTCATAGACAATCAAAAATTGATTGTCGAAACCAAGGGGCAGCTCACCGAGCTTGTTAACACATTCGACGTTTTTGGTGAGTAAATAAAAACGCTGCCTACTTACGCCTAAAAACCAGCGACTCCACGCTTAAATAATGCGGGTAACTCGAACTCAGCACCCAAACAAGCAAATCACGTGCGGCAGCCCCTGCATTCAGTAGTCATTTCCTCGACAAGCGACGATAACATTACAAGCTCAGCGGTAATAGACAGGATAAGAACGGCTGTTGACGCCAAGACAAGTGGACTTCGAGTCGAACGACTACGAAAGGCCAGAGATCGATCTCCTGAAGGATATTAGAGAAGAAGACATGCGGTTGGTCGTAAAGTATAGGAGAAGAGCCAGAAACGAATTTCAAAACCACGTAATTGTCCAAGTTTTACCGCAGATATGGTCGCATTTCGTGCAAGCAGGCAGAGCACACATTGACCTTCAAAGAGTA
>NZ_JBNRJY010000557.1:0-488 GCF_059414725.1 Wolbachia endosymbiont of Tuta absoluta | reverse complement strand
AAGTAACCACTTTCTTTAGATTTTCTCCCTTTTTTCTCCCATCTCTACTCGCTATGCAACAAAGCCAACTCAGGTTACCTTACTATGTTGTCATCATCTTTGAGTAAGTAATGTTAATAAAAAATGAGTAAATGATCGATCATTAGGTCACAGGTTGTATAATCATGTTCTGTAAACTAGTGTGAAAAGTGCAACAAGAAATAGATAAAACATAAGCTTGTTCCTAGTTTAAGAAGATTCATTGTTGTCTAATGTTTAAGAAATTAACTTAACGTCATAAATAAACATTACATATTAGTCGCTCTTTTATTGGTTTTGGAATTCGGTAGGTAGGTACTGCAAGTGGCTAGTTAAGAAAATGCGAAACATTAAAATTATTTTCCAAATATATTACGATCGATCGCGAGTGCTTGAAAAGTTATATTTGAGGGTCATTCGGAAAATTGTGTATTGCCATAGTTACAGGTTGTCAGCCCATCGCCTAAAAA
>NZ_JBNRJY010000556.1:0-727 GCF_059414725.1 Wolbachia endosymbiont of Tuta absoluta | reverse complement strand
TTATTGGTTTTGGATTGGCAAGGCAAAGTGAGCGACAATGTCTGAAGCGGAGCCGAACATGCCGCAGAGATCGATCCAATTTCGTCGAGTGCTGCAGGTTTTTTTGATATTCAATGCAGTGATGAAAATGCTGTTTCTATTTCGATGAAAAGCTGATTGTAAACTTTTTATTTTGTAAATAAATACATATTATACATAGATAGAAACACCCAGACTAAACACAAATATCTGAAAATTACTTAACAAATATTTGTGTCTTGTGGGGATCGATCTTATTCAAAAGGTATTGGTTTCGAAGAACAGGTACTACACTGCAACATTCAAAATCGTGAAGTTCTTTTTTTATTTAAATAAAATGAAAGTATTCAAGCAAGTCAATAGTTTAATTTATTCTTAATTCCTTAAATGTCATTCATCATCATCAATAAATAATTCACAAGACAACACAATACTCAAACAAAGCAATCAAATTCACATAAAATCAAATCAATTCAATTATTAATTACACTTCAAATAATTCTTTAGCTTTTACGAGCAACAGCTCGTCATTTCCAGCATCCAAAAAAACTGTATAAACTATGCGCAAGATCGATCATTTACTCATTTTTTATTAACATTACTTACTCAAAGATGATGACAACATAGTAAGGTAACCTGAGTTGGCTTTGTTGCATAGCGAGTAGAGATGGGAGAAAAAAGGGAGAAAATCTAAAGAAAGTGGTTACTT
>NZ_JBNRJY010000555.1:0-7294 GCF_059414725.1 Wolbachia endosymbiont of Tuta absoluta | reverse complement strand
AAAGTCTTACATTTATACAGGAAATAAATTTGTGATTTTCTATGCAAAGCCACTACTATTTATATTTGTTACGTCTCTTTAATATTATAACTTTCATATATTATTTTTTTATTTTTAAGCAGTTATAATATTAAAGAGACGTAACAAATATAAATAGTAGTGGCTTTGCATAGAAAATCACAAATTTATTTCCTTTATAAATGTAAGACTTTTTAGAACTAGAAAGATACCTTGGAGCAAGTTGCTCCAAGGCTCTTGTTTACTTAGAATCCACCCATTCCGCCCATTGCTCCTGCACCCATAGGTGATGAAGCATTTTCTTCTTTGTTTGGTAGATCAACTATCATAGATTCAGTAGTAATAAGTGCGCTTGCTACAGACACTGCCGTTTCAAAAGCAATACGAACTACTTTTGCCGGATCAATTACACCAGCTGTTGATGCATTAGCGTAGTTCATAGCCTCAACGTTGTATATAAGCTCTTTATCATTCTGCTTAATCAAATAGTCAATTATAACAGCAGATTCAAGACCAGCATTTTTAACCAATCTTTTGATTGGAGCACTGAGAACTTTTTTGACAATGTTGATACCTATTTGCTCTTCATCGCTTGAAGCTTTTAGCTTATCAAGAGCAGATGCAGCGTAAAGAAGTGCAACTCCTCCACCTGGAACTATCCCTTCTTCAATTGCAGCTCTTGTTGCATGAAGTGCATCTTCTACTCTATCTCTACGTTCTTTTACCTCTACTTCAGTTGCTCCACCAACTTTGAGTACAGCAACGCCGCCTGATAGTTTTGCTAAACGCTCTCTTAGCTTTTCTTTGTCATAATCAGAGGTTGAAGTTTCAATCTGAGATTTAATCTGGTTAATTCTAGCATTTACTCTGTTTTGTTTGTCACAGTCGCTGTCTTCACTAACAATTGTGGTATTGTCTTTAGTGATTTTAACATTTTTAGCAGTACCAAGATCTTCAAGAGTCAAATCTTCCATCTTGATTCCAAGCTCATCTTTTATGACATACTTAGCACCTGTTAAAGCTGCTATATCTTCGAGCATCTCCTTTCTCCTATCACCAAAACCTGGAGCTTTTACTGCAGCAACTTTTAGACCACGTAATTTGTTGATCACTAAAGTGCTTAATGCTTCACCTTCAACATCTTCTGCAATGATAAACAAAGGTTTACCAGACTTAAAAATAGCCTCAAGAATAGGAAGTAAAGGTTGAATAATATTAAGTTTTTTTTCTGTAATCAGCAAATATGGATCATCAAGCTCCACGCTCATCTTTTCATTATTTGTAACAAAGTATGGAGAGAGATAACCACGGTCAAACTGCATACCAGTTGTAAGTTCAACTTCTAATTCTTTTGAACCCTTACTCTCTTCAACAGTGATGACGCCTTCTTTTCCAACCTTTTTAACAGCATCAGCAATGCTATTACCAATATCTTTATCACCATTTGCAGAAATTATTGCAACTTGTGCAACTTCATCCATTTTCTCTAAAGAAATTGTGCGAGACATTGATGTAATTTCCTTTAATATCACATCTTTTGCCTTCTGTATTCCATTTTTGATACAAATACGATCATTTCCAGCTGCAATTGACTTTGAAGCTTCCATTATCATATTGCTAGTCAGTATTGAGCATGTTGTGGTACCATCACCAACTTTGTCATTACACTGAGAAGCACTTTGAGCAATGGTGCTTACTATCGCAGAGTGTAATGGTTTTTCAGGCTTTATACCTTTCATTACCTTATAGCCATCCTTTGTGACCTCTGGTCCACCATATGGCTTGCTAATTCCTATTGTATTTCCCCTAGGCCCTGCAGTTGCTCCCACCGTTGAGTCAACCATTGCTGCAACTTCACGAAAGGCTTCTTGCAACTGTTCGCCTGATACTACTATGTTAGCCATTTTTATCACTCCTTAAATTAATAAAAAATTTAGAATATTAAAATACATAATGCACTATATAGCGCATTAG
Source organism: Wolbachia endosymbiont of Tuta absoluta (assembly GCF_059414725.1). Taxonomy (NCBI): domain Bacteria; kingdom Pseudomonadati; phylum Pseudomonadota; class Alphaproteobacteria; order Rickettsiales; family Anaplasmataceae; genus Wolbachia; species Wolbachia endosymbiont of Tuta absoluta. The sequence continues at coordinate 5,302 of NZ_JBNRJY010000555.1, read as the reverse complement.
TTTAGTAAAATAGGGATACCTACTTGATAACAGCAAGTAGGTCTGACTCCTTCATCACGACATACTTTTCATTGTCATGCTCTACTTCTGTGCCAGCCCACTGCCTGTAGAAAACCTTATCACCAGTTTTTACAGTTAAAGCTATACGCTCTCCGCTTGAGTTGCGTGAACCACTACCAATTGCTATAACTTCACCTTTAGTAGGCTTCTTTTCAGCACTTGATGGTAGTACAATTCCACCTTGTTTTTCTTCAGTAATAGGCTTTATTAGCACGTTATCATCTAATACATTCAAATTTACACTTGACATTTATGTTTCCTCATTAATAGATTAACCTACAATTCTATGTAGTCATCTAAAGGTTACATTTCAAGGGTTGGAGTTAGTAAAAGTGTATAATTAAGATTTGAACAGAAGTTTTATGGGTTACATACCGCTAGCAAACCGTAGTCTAATATCTTTATACGGACCAGATACGAGAGATTTTCTTCAGGGTGTTATAACAAATGATATTAATAAACTAAGTAGCCAGCAGGCAATTTACTCTTTATTACTCAACCCTCAGGGAAAATATCTGTACGATTTTTTCCTCATTGAGCATGATAAATATATTTATTTGGAGTGTGAAAATGCCCATCTACAGCAAATAATTGAAAAATTAGACTTGCTCAAAACTTACCTTAGAGTGAGGATTAAAGACATTAGTTCACTATATAAGGTTGGAGTTTTGTTTGATGCTAAGTTGGCGAAGTGTAGTAGTAAGTCACAAGTTATTTTTCAAGATCCAAGGCACAAGCTGCTAGGAATGAGGATCATACATGAAGATGAAATAAAAGAACCGGTTGGAGATTTTATTCAGTATGAAAAAGTTAGAATTAAAAACCTTGTCCCAGATGGAGCAAAAGATATGGTGCAAAATTCATCATTTCCGCTGCAATATTTAATCGATAAGATAAATGGTATAAGCTTTAATAAAGGGTGCTATATAGGTCAGGAAGTTGTAAATCGAATGAGCAGACAAGAAAAATTCAGAAGGAAACTTTACCTTGTTGAGGGAAAAAATGCACTTCCAAATATTGGCACTAAAGTAATCAGTGAACATAATGAAGAAGTAGGAGAACTACGCTCTAGTGTCGACAATATTGGACTTGCATTGCTTAATACTGGAAAAAGCCACGCAAATTTATATGTCGGTGGAGTTAGCATTAAGACGTTATAAAATATCTATTCGAGTAAAAGCCCCTTTTTCTTGTTTAAGTGTTTGCAATACTAGTTAAATTCTTGACTTTATTATTTAAATATATCATAATTAAAGTATATTATTATTTTTAATAGGAGAGTTTGATATGCCATTAACAGAAAAACAGAAAGAATCATTTCAAGAATTATATAAAAGATTTAGAGATAATGGAGATATTGGTGAACTTTTAGGAAGAGTATCAAAAGAAGATTTTCTTACTATTTTTAGTGAAACTAATGAAAAAACTCAGGAGTCAATAATTGGAACTTATGAAGCAACTCGTGTAGACTATCTTAAAGCAGTTTTGAAGCGTGCGAAAGAACTAGTTTTGCTTAAAGAAGTTGTAAGAGCAAAGATTTTATCTTCTAAAAATCAAGGTAAGATGGAATCTATTTCACTGATTGAATATATTACAGATCCTAGTCGCCAATATCCATCAAAAGTTTTAAATAATGTTCTAGAAGCTTTTAAAGAAGAATTTTTCGATTCTTTAAAAAAAGGTGAGCTTGAAGAAATTAAAGATGCTATAGAGAGAGAATTGATAAATGAAAAATGTGTACAGCAAAAAAAAAATCTTGAGAAATTGATAACCTCAATTGGAGACCTTATTGAAAATAGAGTGAAAGCTGAAAGCAGTACGGATAAAATAAATCCAAATGTTGAAAATAAGCTATTTAGCCCAACTAGTAAAGCAATTGTTGCTGGTGCTATTTGCAGTGTTATAGCTGGATTAGCAGTTGGTGGTGGACTTTTTGCTGCTGGTGCTTCATTACCAATATTGGCTTTAATTGGCATAGCTGTAGCTGCTGCTGTACTCACTGGACTTGTTGCTGGTGGTATTACATATAAAATATCAAAGCCTAGTGGGAATGTAGATAATGTTGATCTACTATCAGAAGAAATTTATGCAAGTCCAGGCGTGTAACAGTGTAGTTAAGTAAAAAAAGGAAGAAGCTTCTTCCTTTTCTCCAAATTTTTTGAAGTATCTATTAACAGGATTTTAGATACCTTGTTTTACGATATGTATAACCATAAACTCGCACAAAAGCCCCTTTTTCTTGTTTAAGTTATTCACAGAATTGTTAATAACTAAGTTGATAACCTAGTAGAGTATATAATTTTACATTTCTGAGTACTTTGGAGATCTATAATAAATATGATCTCCAAATACTAATATATAATTGAGAATAAAAAAACTGTGGATAACTCTGAAAAGTTATATTTATTTTAATATTTAAAAAAAAAAAAGAAACAACCATTAAGGGAGCTAAGCTAATACAATCATATAAAAGATTACATATTTGGTTATAGTTTTAATATTTTTCTAACAAAAGCCAATAAGGGGGTAGTCTTGGAAAATTTTTCCTAAAAGATAAAATTTTTAAGTGCTTTTGAAGTGATACTTTAGGTATTTTTAAAGTAATACTTTTAAAGTATCAATTGAACATTTTTGAGCATTAATCTGGAGGTTCAACAGGCACTTTTTTATGCTGTTTGAGAAGAGCAAAAATTGCATTTTCTCTTGCTGAAAGCTTGTGTTTCTTATATTTTCCATAATACACATTATGTAATTTTTAATACTAACAAAAACATTTCCCAAATTTTTACACAGCAACCTATCTGGTTCTGTTGCATCTATAAACCATAGAAAAGAAGATCATTAAAGCTGGGATTATAGGAGTTATAGAGCCATTAACATAGCAAAATTCTCAAAAGTAGAAACATTGTCATTAGCTCCGATAATTTGTTTTTTCTGAATCATGCGAATATTTTCTATACCTGTAATAGTAATCTTTGCGGAATGAAAATTTTTAAAACTAAGCATAGGCTTTATTCGCTTCTTGATAAACCTCTCAACAATATTATTTAGATATTTTATTTGAAGAACTGTGATTCTATAATCTTCAGAAATTTCTGCATTCAAATCATCAAGAGCAGCAGTATTACTGCCGCTTTTATCAATGACAATTTTCTCAGGAAGATAGTTACTCCTGAAGGCTTTACGAAAGAATGCAAGTGCTGCAGACTTGTCTCTACTAACACACAAGAGGAAGTCTACAGTATTACCAATAGTGCTCTATATAAATAAACCCATTTACCGTTTAATTTAATGTAGGTCTCTCCAACTACTACCAACCTGCTTCTTTCTTTTCCTTACTGCCTAATCTATCAGTGGTGATAACCCACTTTGTAACGTAGCATGGTCAATTTTTGCTCCCCTTATACTCATAATTTCTTCCAAATCTCGATAGCTCAAAGAGAATCGACATTTCATGTATACAGATAACATCGCTGAAAAGCTAAATCCTTTGAAGGATGGCAATAATTTTTTATTGATACGAAACATCTTTGCTTTATTTTTAGACAATTATATCATTCTTTTTTCTACTTCCCTACAAATGCGACAGAACCGAAGTTACTGCTATTCACTTTTTGTATCGTTTTTAGCAAAAGCTTCCTCCCAAGTGCCTTGAGTTGCTGCACGACTATACTCTGTTACTCTATTTTCAAAGAAATTTGTATGTTCCACGCCATTTAGTATTTCATCAAGCCACGGAATAGGGTTATCTTTAACATTATATATAGATTTAAGACCTAATTGCGTTAACCTTCTGTTTGCTATGTAACGTATATAATTGCGCACTTCCTCTGCAGATAGCCCTTCAACATCTCCTAAATCAAAAGCAAGACTTATAAATTCATCTTCAAGTTCAACAATAGTGTGACATGCAGAATATAATTCTTCTTTGAACTCGTCATTCCAAATTTCATTATTCTCTTTAATAAACGTATTGAACAAATTGATAATTGAATTGGTGTGCAAGGTTTCGTCACGTGCTGACCAAGCAATTATTTGCCCCATACCTTTCATTTTTCCAAACCGTTGAAAATTGAGCAAAATTGCAAATGATGCAAATAACTGCAATCCTTCAGTGAAGGCACCAAATACTGCTAAAGTTTTAGCAACATGTTTTTTATCTTGCTTTTTACTTTCCTCAAATTCTAACATATATTCATACTTCTTTCTCATAGCATCATATTTTAAGAATGCTTGATATTCATTTTCTGGCATGCCAATCGTATCTAGAAGGTATGAATAGGCTGCAATGTGTATAGTCTCCATATTGGAAAAGCTTGCAAGCATCATACATATTTCTGTTGGCTTAAATATATTTGAATAATGCCTCATATAGCAGTTATTTACTTCAATATCTGCTTGAGTAAAAAACCTAAAAATCTGGGTCAATAAATTTTTCTCTACATTCGAAAGTTTAGTTTTCCAATCTTTCACATCATCAGCAAGCGGAACTTCTTCAGGTATCCAGTGTATCCTTTGTTGCTGCAACCATGCATCATATGCCCAAGGATAATTAAAAGGCTTGTATATTGGATCTGCTTCTAGCAATGACATAAGGTACCTAATTATTTTGAAGTAAATATTATATTAAATGATATTGAGAATCAGTCAATTTAACTTTTTTGAAATTTGACGACAGATAGTTTATCAGTGTATTATGATTTCAAATAATTAATTGACGAAATGCGAGTATTAATATCTTTTATTTTATTATTTACAGTGAGCTGCACTCACACTATTCACAATCACGGAGTTCCTGGCATTAATATTGAACTGTGGAGCAAAATACAAGTAGGTGATGATAGAGAAAAAGTGGTTCATACTTTAGGATCGCCAACACTAGTATCAAAGTTCGACGAAAATGTTTGGTACTATGTCTCATATAAAATTAAACAAGCTAACTTCTTGGGAAAAAGGAAGTACAGTAGTAAGTCTCTGCAAATTTCGTTTAATCAGAATGACGAAGTTACAGATATAAGAGAAATCAACGTTGCAGAAAGGTCTTTAGCTGTTGTTGATTGAAAATTTGCTGATCTATTTTTCATTACAAGTATCAGCACTTTGAGCTATTTCATTGTTAGAGTGGGGATAATCATCCGGATGATGCCCCTCATCACCGTAGTCCATACCCATTCCTTCTGATGGCATATCTTCTCCACCTCCACCTGAAAAATATTCAGCAAGACTTTCAAGAAATTTTATG
>NZ_JBNRJY010000554.1:0-405 GCF_059414725.1 Wolbachia endosymbiont of Tuta absoluta | reverse complement strand
AAAACTTTTCATTTCAAGTTTGAGACTTTAAGGCAACATTGAGTTTTGAAGGTCTTTAGGTATTAGGTAACTGATATTAGATTTCTGTATAGATATATCTTTTCTTGGATCGATCAACCAACCCAAGTGTTCACGGTGTACCTGGCGTTAGTACATTCGCTTCTCTACCAACACGTTCCCCAACTAAAAAACACACACTACTCTTCGCTGACTTACGGTATTGCTTTATGGGTAAATGGTACGGATATTAATAATTTATTCAGTCTCCTCTTCTGTTTAATGCTGCTTTCGTTCCTATTTTATCTTAAGTGAGATCGATCCTTGAACATCTTGAAACAGGACCCTCTAAATCTAAAAGGATGAAAAAGTAATCGTCATCATAGCAAGTCACACATCGAATAAGGG
>NZ_JBNRJY010000553.1:0-508 GCF_059414725.1 Wolbachia endosymbiont of Tuta absoluta | reverse complement strand
TTCTAAATCATATGTGTTTTTCAACTGCCTTAAAGAGTTATCATTTAAGTCAACCTCCACATCTTCATTTGATATGACATACAAGTTAAACTTCCAAATATCATTCCCATTTAGCTTTTCAATTACTTCCCTTGCGAATTTCTTTGGTTTTCCCTCGAGCCCATTAGTGTCTTCATTAAAGATAACACCAACATATTTAGTTGACAAAATAGTTTCATTCAGGCTTTGCTTCCCCCCAGGCTTAAATGACTCTCTAAACTTAAAGTTAAATATATTTATAGCATTATTATCCTCATCAATATAGACGGCATCTATACCTAGATCATCATTGCTTCCCCCAGTTAAATGCTTATTAAAATCGGTGTCTGTTATTAACTTTGCCAACTCTTCAAGATCGATCGTCGCCTAGGTGAGCCATTACCCCACCTACTAGCTAATCCCATCTGGGCACATCTGATGGCAAGAGGCCCGAAGGTCCCCCTCTTTGGTCTTGCGACGTTATGCGGTA
>NZ_JBNRJY010000552.1:0-26259 GCF_059414725.1 Wolbachia endosymbiont of Tuta absoluta | reverse complement strand
TGTTAATATTGAGGATTATTTTCATGTGCCTCCTATATACTATGCTGTTACGAAGGGCACCACAGAAATGATAGAGCTTCTAATCGATAAAGGAGCAAGCATTAGTGGTTATTTTTCATATGCTGATAAAAAACGCACTCTTGTAGGTTGGGCTATAGACAAGAATAGTCCGGAAAAAGTGGAGGTCTTACTTAAACATGGTGCTAGCCCAAACGGCAAATTTGATCTTCTTGCTTATTCACAAAATTCATGCCTACATGCTGCTATTGAAAAAAACTACTCAAGAATAGTTGAGCTTCTTATTGAATATCGTGCTGATGTCAATGTTCAAAACGAACAGGGACAAACACCTATATATTTGGCTATTAGTTTAAAACGTCCAAAAATAATGAAGCTGTTATACGATAGTGGTGCTGATATTGATAATGTTAAGGATATAAGGAACGAGACACCATCAGATTATGTTAAGTTATTTTATCCCGGTAAAACGATAAAAGAGATTGTTGCAGAAGCAGAGAGTGCCAATGTAAACCCAGGTGATACTACTCTTGCACCAAGTAGTGCAGTAAGACCTTCTTCTTTTATTAATAGTGTATTTAGTTGGATGGGAACTTCAACAACTGCTGCACTCAGTAGCTTATTTCAGAGTGCCCCTGCTTTACCTCCTGCACAGCAATCTATTGCACATTCAACTGGAAGCTCAATTGGTTCTTCACAAGTTGATTGTAATGGAGCAATTCTGCTAACTGCTATAGCAATCAGTAAATTCACAGGGGAAAGATATTCAATGCCACTGGATAATTCGCTTTTGACATTGGAGCAAATTAAAGAAAGAAAGGTTAGTGCTATAGAAAGAAATGTCAAGATGGCACTTAGTAATTGTGAAAAACTTTATCAATGTCCTCGAAGTTCATTAAGCAATTCAACAATATCTAAAGGTGTATATCATCAAAAGTCCCTTTAAAACAAGCACTCAAATTTGAGTGCTTGTTTTTGTGAAATCTACTCTTTAAACTTAAACTTTTTATTGTTTATTAGCGTTAAATTGTTACAATACAATGAGTTAAGATGACAAAGCTTTAAGTTATGGAAGATGATAGCAAAAAAGAAATAATAGAAGAAAAAGGTATATTAGGTTGGATAGAATATAGACTGCCTATATTTTCTTTTCTAAAACATATTGCTTCTTATCAAGTACCAAAAAATTTAAATTATGCTTGGAATTTTGGTTCTTTGGCTGGTATAGCGCTGATTTTACAAATAATAACAGGTATATTTCTTGCTATGCACTATACTCCGCATGTTGATTACGCGTTTAATAGCGTGGAGCGTATAATGCGTGACGTAAGTTACGGATGGTTAATACGCTATACTCATGCTGTTGGGGCGTCACTCTTCTTTATGGTGGTCTATGTTCATATCATGCGTGGATTATATTACGGATCTTATAAGAGACCGCGAGAAATGGTATGGTTTATTGGCATATTTATATTTTTTGCAATGATGGCAACTGCCTTTATGGGATATGTTCTTCCATGGGGACAAATGAGTTTTTGGGGTGCAACAGTTATAACTACTTTATTCTCGGCTATACCTTTAATTGGTGATAAAATAGTTATATGGCTATGGGGAAGTTTCTCTGTTGATAATCCAACGCTCAATCGTTTTTTTGCGCTGCATTATCTTATGCCTTTCATTATTATCGCTTTAGCTATGTTGCATGTTGTTGCTCTGCATAGGTTTGGCTCTAATAATCCAAGTGGAATAGAAGTCAGGTCAGATAAGGATACCATTCCTTTTTACCCTTACTATATAGCAAAGGACTGCATAACTTTTGGTTTATTTTTTATAATTTTATTTGCATTTGTTTTTTATGCCCCTAATTATCTTGGGCATCCTGATAATTATATAGAGGCTGATCCTATGGTAACTCCAGTACATATAGTGCCAGAGTGGTATTTCTTACCTTTTTATGCGATGCTGCGTTCAATTCCAAATAAACTTATTGGTGTACTTACCATGTTTGGATCTATTTTAGTGTGGTTTCTTTTGCCTTGGCTTGATAAATCAAAGGTTAAAAGTGGTGCTTATCGCCCATTATTTAAGAAATTTTTTTGGGTTTTTGCAATAAATTTTGCATTTCTTGCCTGGCTTGGGGGACAAGAAATTAAGGAGCCTTACATTACTTTAAGTAGGCTCTCAACTCTTTATTATTTTTCATATTTTGTGATAATTTTACCTTTACTTAGTAAGTATGAGAAACCAAAAAAATTACCAAAAACAATAAGCGATTCCGTGCCGGAGATGAAGTGATGCTATTGGTTAAAGTTGCTGTGTTTTGTGTATTATTTTTCGCTAATTCTTTGTCTGCAGAGGAGTTTAAACCTTTACCAAATAAGAAAATCGACTGGAGTTTTGATGGAATTACTGGATCTTTCGATAGAGAGTCAATTCAGCGTGGCTATAAAGTATACAAGGAAGTCTGTGCTGCTTGCCATTCAATGAATAGAATAGCGTTTCGTAATTTGCAAGATGTTGGTTTTTCTGAAGAGGATGTAAAACAAATTGCAGCCTCTTACCAAGTTAAAGATGGTCCGAATGATTTGGGTGAAATGTTTGATAGGCCGGGAGTGTCTTCGGATTATTTTATTGCACCTTTTGATACAAAAGAAGCAGCTGCAGCAAGCAACAATGGAGCAATTCCACCGGACTTATCATTAATTGTCAAAGCAAGACATGATGGTGCAAATTATGTCTATTCACTACTAATTGGTTATCAAAACGGTGAACATGATGAGAACGGTTTATATTTTAATCCATATTTTTCAACAGGCAGGTTAGCTATGGCACCACCACTCTCTGAAGGAATGGTAGAATATGATGGTACAAGGCAAGCCACAGTTGAAAATATGGCATATGATGTGGTAAATTTCTTACAATGGGCAGCAGAGCCAGAACTGGAGCGCCGACATAAACTTGGGCTAAAAATAGTGACATATTTTATAATTTTGACGGTGTTTTTTGTATTAACCAACAACAGGATTTGGAGCAGGCTCTATAAAAAGAAAAAATAGAGTTTTTTATGTTCATTCTTTCATACCTTATTTACACTAGCAAATGTATTGTATAGTAATAAATACATTATGAAAATATAAAGGTATGGAATTTCAAATAGTTACACATTTTCAGCCAGCTGGAGATCAACCACAGGCAATAGACAACTTAGTTGCAGGGTTAAATAGTAATAAAAGAGATCAGGTTTTACTTGGAGTAACTGGCTCTGGAAAAACTTTTACTATGGCAAATGTTATTGCAAGAACAAACAGGCCTGCGTTAATTATGGCACATAATAAAACTTTAGCGGCGCAGCTTTACGAGGAGATGAGAGGATTTTTTCCTCACAATGCTGTTGGATACTTCATTTCTTATTATGATTATTATCAGCCTGAGGCTTATTCACCACAAACAGACACTTATATTGAAAAAGACTCTTTAATAAATGAAAGAATTGATATGCTACGCTATTCTGCTATATGCTCTCTTTTGGAGCGTAGGGACACGATTGTAGTTGCGAGTGTTTCTTGTATATATGGTCTTGGTTCGCCTGAGAGCTATCTCAGCATGACCTTGACTTTAAGTGCTGGAGATAAGATTCATGTTAATGACTTTCTGAATAATTTAGTTAATCTCCAATATAAACGTTCTGATGTCAGATTTGAGCGAGGATATTTCAGAGTGCGCGGCGATATTATTGATATATTTCCTGCCTATTATGAAAATAAAGCTTGGCGTTTATCATTGTTTGGTGATGAAATAGAGGAAATTTCTGAGATTGATGCCATGAACGGCAATATTATCAGACGCATAGATACAGTCACCATTTTTCCAAATAGCTATTACACTACATCACGTGAGACTCTTTTGCAAGCAGTTCAATTGATTAAAAAAGAACTACATGAACGCCTGGATTATTACTATTCACAGAACAAAATTGTTGAAGCAAAACGCCTTGAGCAGCGTACTAATTTTGATATTGAAATGATGATGGCAACGGGAGTGTGTAAAGGTATTGAAAATTATTCGCGTTATCTTTACGGAATGAAAGCCGGAGATCCACCGCCTACATTGTTTGAGTATTTACCTAAAGATGTAATTTTATTTGTTGATGAAAGCCATGTAACCGTTCCCCAGATAGGTGCAATGTATAGCGGTAATGAAGCACGTAAAAAGAAATTGATAGATTATGGTTTTAGGCTACCTTCTGCTTTTGATAACCGTCCATTAAAATTGGAAGAGTGGGAGGCAATACGGCCACAGACTATTTACGTTTCGGCTACTCCAGGAAAATATGAATTAGAAAAGACTAATCACGCATTTATAGAGCAAGTTATCCGCCCAACAGGACTGACAGATCCCATCTGCACCATAAAACCAACAGAGAGTCAGGTTGATGATGTGATTCACGAGGCGCAAGTAACAATAAAAAAAGGATTTTGTATTCTAATTACCACATTGACAAAAAAAATGGCTGAAAAGCTAGCTGAGCATATGAGTGAGCTCAGTATGAAAGTAACTTACCTACATTCAGATATTGGTGCACTGGAAAGAATTGAAATTATATGCAAATTAAGATCTAAAGAAATAGATGTTCTTGTTGGCGTTAACTTGTTGCGGGAAGGTCTTGATATTCCCGAGTGTGGATTGGTTGCAATTTTAGATGCTGACAAAGAAGGGTTTTTACGATCAGAGACTTCGCTCATTCAAACGATAGGTCGTGCTGCACGAAATGTTGAAGGCAGAGTAATTTTATATGCAGACAAAATTACTAATTCTATGGATCGTGCACTGAAAGAAACTGAAAGGAGAAGAAAGAAACAGACAGAGCATAATACACTGCATAATATTGTACCAAAAACTATAATAAAGCCTATATCAAATACTTTACAGGAAAAAGTGGTAGTTGAGAATTTTAGCAAGGATGATCTAAATAGTTTGAAAAAGCAAATGTTGAAGCATGCTGAAAATTTAGAGTTTGAAGAGGCGGCGAAAATAAAAGGTATTATTGAAAAATTTAATAACAGACCCGTTACATAACTAGAAAAAAAGATAAATAATTAATAGTTAAGCTGACTTTGATTTACCAAGGATTTGAAAAACTATTATCTAAGAACATATCTTGAAAGGACTTAAGTGGTTAAATATTAAAGAGTTCTTGAAGTAAGGAGAGCACACTCATACGTCAAGCAAACAACGTTTACCTAAAATTCTGTGACATTAGCAGCTTCCTTGGCCCGGTTTCAGTAAACAGTGATTTTGTAATTCTTCTATATATTAGAAAAATTTTTATTTTAATTAGCCATAGGCGCCTATTGTTTTTTAGCTAAAGTAAAGGTCAAGTATCTGGAATTCTGGACATAAAATCCCCCTGTGTAAAAAAGATTAGAAAAAAGTGCAGCGCACATACGACAGAGATTAAGCATATGTGTATGCGCTGAAGAAGATACGCTACATTTTTTACTTAGTTTGATTATTTAATAGAAAAGTCTGCAGACAAAGATAGATTTTGAGCTCTTAAAATATCTCTAACTGTGATTATAATCAGATTTAAAATATATGGAAGCAATTTTTTACGTTAATATTTTAAATTAGGCCTCTTGCATAACTATATTAAACTCCCTCATTATATATTTTATTGCATTAATAATTGTTATCGCCCCTTGTGCAACATTTGGCCTTGTCACTTATATCACTTAGATACAACTCACCTTCCTATTTTTTGCATCTTATTCTTTTCTTTTTTCCCTTTCAAGACAGGTTCTGAGTGGCAAAACATAGGTCCACTTTAATGTGTATTAAACAAGATTTTATAACTCTAATTGTCTTTGCTTGTGCTGTTCAACTGTGACATCAACCATTACATTCAATGGAAGATGATCTGAAGGGTATCTCTCTTGTTGGAATTATATCATCTTTACCCAGGCCTTTCACCCTACGCTGTATACTCCTTTATAACAGGGGATAAAAAGCAAAAATCTATTCTTTTTTTGAGATCATATACAGATTCTAACAATTAAAATCTCACAACAAATTTGTTGTTTCATAGCTTTTATATAATCTATAATTGCAACTGTTTTAACATTAATCAGAGACTAAAAGAGGCTTGTTATTAATGGATTACTTATAAAATCTTATGGAAAGTAGAGCTTGGTTCATTTGGCTGATCAGCAACTTAATTGTTATATTCAGCAATATGCAGATAATCTACACCTTTATAAGTGTGAATCTTGAAAAAGAACTTGGGCTCACGATTGCGCAAGTTGCACTAGCTAATTCAGCATATACTTGGACTTTTGCTATCTCACAATTTTTTAGTGGGGCAATGTTTAATGTTTTTTCCAGCAAAAAAATTTATTTTTTCTCGTTGTCAATCATGCTCTTTGGTTTTTTTGTCCTTATCAAGAGTGACAATTTTGCCCATTTAATTTTATCTCAATTTTTGATCGCAATTGGAGCATCGTTTGGTTTTGTTGGCGCTGCTCATGTAAGTAGCACATATTTTCCCCTTACTCAATTTGGACTGATGTTCTCACTAGTGCAGACAATTTCAAGTCTTTCTGCTTTGATGATTCAAATGTGCTTCTCTAGCTTGCTTGCCGAAGGTGCAGATTGGAAAAATCTTATTGTATGCGTAATATTATTTGGCGTATCAATATTCGTACTTATGTTTTTTTATCCGAAAGGACTTTCAAAAAAAAATTTGGGGGAATACACAATAAAGAGCTCTATAAAAACAGTAATATGTTCTGTACTAACAGTGCTAAAATTAAGAGATATCTGGATAACCTCAATAGTGGGTGCTATTACTTTTGGAACATTTTTAGCGCTTAATATGCTGTGGGCACCAAGGTTACTAAGCAACTTAGAACTCAATACAATGGAGTTAGGTGTGGCAACTGCAATATTGTGGCTTGGTCTTGCAGTTGGTGCTCCAATTGCAGATCTAATCTCAAATCTATTTAAAAATAGAAGGCACGTAATCTCTGCTTTTGCCACATTGCAAAGTATTTCAGCTATTATTTTACTATGCGGTAATTTAACAGTTCATATTATATACTTTTGTATGTTAATGTTTGGTTTTTTTGCAGGAGGACATATGCTTAATTTTACTGTTGGTAGTGAGATTGTTGAGCAGAAGTATATTAGCACATCATCATCCATTATCAATGGATTTATGTTTGTTATGAGTGGAATTTTAGTGTCAATTTTAGCACTTTTTTCAGATCATCAAATGGCGCTTTTCACAATATTTGCAATGTTAACATTTGCTAGTATTTTTAATTATGCTACAAAAGAAACATACTATAAAAATAAAGTAGCTGAATCTTGAGTCGATTGTTATATTATATTAACATACTGTAATAAATTATGACAACAAAAGACACAACAGTAACTAAGGCAACAATAGCTGAATGTATAAACCAGGAAATTGGATTATCGAAAGAAGACTCTATTGCAATAATAGATGACATATTGGATGAGATAAAAACGAGCTTAGCAAAGGATGGAATAGTAAAAATATCTTCATTTGGAACATTTTTGGTTAAAAACAAGAAAGAAAGACCAGGAAATATACCAAAGACATCGGAAAGGGTAGTAATTAAAGCGAGAAAATCAATTTCTTTTAGACCTTCAAAAATGATGAAGAAATTAATAAACAACCGATGAATAAGGAAAAATTATTTTACACAATTGGAGAAGTAGCTGAAGAACTACATTTGGAGCAGCATGTTTTAAGATTCTGGGAAAGTCAATTCCATCAAATTAAACCCATAAAACGGAAGGGAAGAAGACTATATGATCATAAGTGTATAGAGGCAATAAAGAAAATAAAATATATGCTATATGACAAAGGATATACAATAAAAGGAGTACAAAAGGAATTTGGTAACGATGTAAGAATTGATCATTATTCAAGAAATTTGTTGAAAGAACTTACCGATTTAAGAGACTATTTGACTGATAAAATAAATGAAGAAAGTAATAAATAGACGAAAAACACTATAAAGTTTTGTGAAAGTTGATATATCTAGAGATAAGTGTATGTGTCGTATAGCCTTGTTCTTTATATTATCAGCAATACTGATAAGCTGTGGCCTGCAAAAACCTGCACCTGTACTACTTAAAGGCGAAGAATTTTATGGGAAAAGAGACCTAGAGTACACAAGGGAGTATAATTTGATTAAAGAAAATGTTGATTCTTCGCTGCGAAAAGAAAGTAGAAAAGCCTTTGTAGATAAGGTATATAACAATAATGCACAAAGCATGTGTAAATTTGTAATACCGGTTAAAGGTGCAGTTACCTCTTCTGATAAAATATGTCAAGATGGCATAAAAATTACTGCTCAAAGTGGAACAAAGGTTATTGCTTCTGCACCTGGCAAAGTAATATACGTAGGCAAAGGCCTGAGGTGGTACGGAAATTTAATTATAGTGGAACATAAAGATAATTACATGACTATGTACTCCTATTTAAAAAACATACAAGTTGAAATTGGTGATAAAGTAAAACAAGGTCAAGTAATTGGATCTGCAGGTAAATCAAGCACACAAGATAAAGATCCGCAGATGTGTTTCACAATAAGACATAATGGTCAAGCAGTCGATCCTTTAGTACATATAAACTGTGATTGAATTTATGAAATATGATTTTAAAAACGTTGAAAAATTCTACCAAAATAAGTGGGATTTTTCTGTAAGCAAAGATAGTAAAAAGAAGAAATGTTACGTGTTGGAAATGTTTCCATATCCATCTGGTAAGATTCATATGGGGCACCTGCGTAACTATGCAATAGGAGATGTTATAGCACGTTACAAGAGAGCTCGTGGATTTGAGGTTTTGCACCCAATTGGCTGGGATGCGTTTGGATTACCAGCTGAAAATGCAGCAAGGGACAATAACATTAACCCTGCAGCATGGACACAAGATAATATAGATAATATGCGCACGCAGCTAAAATCTATAGGTCTTTCATACAATTGGGATCGTGAGCTCTCCACATGTGAGCCTGATTATTACAAACACGAACAGAAATTTTTTCTGGATTTTTTAAAGCATGGTCTTGCCTATCGAAAAGAGTCGTGGGTTAATTGGGATCCAGTGGACCAAACAGTGCTTGCAAATGAGCAAGTGGTTGATGGAAAAGGATGGCGATCAGGTACAGTTATTGAAAAACGTAAGTTATTCCAATGGTTTTTAAAGATTACTGATTTTGCTGAAGATTTGCTTCATTGTCTGCAAAGTTTAAAAAATTGGCCAGAAAAAGTCAAAACTATGCAAGAACGATGGATAGGAAAATCTGAAGGTGTAACTATAGATTTTGAAATAGTTGGCTTGAATAAGAAGTTAAAGATTTTTACAACTTCTCCTCATACTTTATTTGGAGCTTCTTTTCTTGCAGTAGGAGCAGAGCACCCTATTGTACAAGACCTTAAGGACAAAGAAATAAGAGACTTTTTTGGTAATATGAAGGCAAAGGGGGAGAATGATGAAAAAATTGGAATTTACACTGGACTGAACGTCAGGCACCCATTTCTCGACAAGGAATTACCAATTTATATAGCGAATTTTGTGTTGATGGAGTATGGAGAAGGTGCGATTTTTGGTTGCCCTGCACATGATCAGCGTGATTTTGAATTTGCACAGAAGTATGGTTTACCGATTATTCCTGTAGTTTGTGAAGAGAGCACAGAGAGCACAGAGATCTTAAAAGAACCGTACTTCGGTGATGGAGTGATGTTCAATTCTGAATTCTTAAACGGACTAATGATTAATGAGGCAAAAAAAGTAATCATAAAAAAACTTGAAGAAAAAGGAATAAGCAAAAAAACAGTAAACTACCGTTTGCATGATTGGGGAATTTCAAGGCAACGTTATTGGGGATGTCCTATACCTATTATACATTGTAAAGATTGTGGAATTGTTCCAGTTCCAGAAAAAGACCTCCCTGTTGTTCTACCAACGGATGTAGAATTTACAAGTGGTGGTAATCCCCTGTATAAGCACCCAACCTGGAAATTTGTTGATTGTCCAAAGTGCGGAAAGCAAGCAGAACGTGAAACTGATACATTTGACACTTTTTTTGAATCTTCTTGGTATTTTGCTGCATTTTGCAGTGAAAATAAATCGATTAATAAAGATACTTGTAATCGTTTTATGCCTGTTGATTATTACATAGGTGGAATAGAACATGCAATTTTACATTTGCTTTACTCAAGGTTTTTCTGCCGTGCTTTAACTAAATGTGGCTATTTTGACGTTAAAGAGCCTTTCTCTACTTTAATCACTCAAGGAATGGTCTGCCATATAACTTATAAAGATGAGAATGGCAAATGGCTCTTTCCCGAAGAAGCAAAAGAGTTGATTGCGAAGGGTGCTAAGATCCAAGTTGGAAAAGTCGAAAAGATGAGTAAGTCAAAGAAGAATACAGTTGACCCAAACTTTATCATAGAAAAATACGGTGCTGATACTGCTCGTTTGTTTGTATTATCCGATACCCCCCCAGAAAAAGATATGGAATGGTCTGATGATGGCGTGGAAGGTTGTTTTCGCTACATAAATAAATTGTGGCGTATGGTAGTGCAACTTAGGCCCGTAAACATACACTATGATAATGAAAACATTGTAGGTAAACTCCTAGAGTACAGAAAAAAAATCCATAAACTATTGCAAGGGCTTACAGATGACTTGAAAAACTGCAGATTAAACTGTGTGGTAGCAAAGTTTCGTGAAATGACAAATTTAATAGCTGAAATAGACGTAAAAACTGGAAAATCTCTTATTGATGAAGGTATATGCATACTAATCAGAGTAATTGAGCCATTCATGCCATACCTGGCTGAAAATTTATGGCAAAAAATAGGAGGCGAAGGCATGCTATATCTAAAGCCTTGGCCACAAGCTGATGAATCACTACTAATTGATAATATGGTGACTGTAGCAGTGCAGATCAATGGAAAGTTACGTGCGACCATTGAAGTGGCAACTGATTTACCTCAAGAAAAATTGAAGAAAATAGCAACAGATTCTGTATCTAACAAAATCGATCAAAGCAAAATTCGCACTATATATGCTGTACCAAATAAGATAGTAAACATAGTTATATAAAAATTTTGAGTAGCATGTCGCTAATTTCGTAGGTATACTTTTTTTGATATGAGGTTATATCTTTTTTAATATAAAGGATATATACTTGTGCATTATATATTTTTTTGTATGGGTAGTTATATGAAAATAAAAGGATTGTGTGTTTTAGCTGTGTTGCTCACTTCATCTCTAGCAGGTGCAGCTAGTAATAAAGCAGCTAGTAATAGTGCAAAAGAGCAGTACTACGCAGGTTTAAACTTTGGTGGTGGATGGGGTGCTGGCTTAAAAATAAAACCTGGCTTAGTTTTTGGTTATAATTATGATAAAAGCTCTAAGTTTGAACTTGAGATTCTCACTGACGTAAGTGATATGTTTGGTGCAGAAGATAAGAAAATGGGAGCTAGTTTATTAGCTAATTACCGTTATTATCCTGACGTTGACATTGATCCTGTGAAACTATATGTCAGTGGAGGTTTAGGTGGATATCTCCAAGTAATACCTTTTGGCTCTGGTACAGCTGAAAATAAACCACCTAAACCTGAAAGTGCAGAATCTAACCCTAAAACTGAAGTTATAAGTTCAGCTGATACTCAAAGTGAAACACTAGATAAAATACTGGGTGCTATTTCGTACAAACTGAAGGTTGGTGTTGATTATGAAGTTGCTCCACAGATAGTTGGTACAGCTGCTTTAACCGTAGGCGGGCAACTGAGTGGTTTAAAAGCAATGACAGTACCGGATATTATGCTGGAAGTAGGAGTACGTTATAGTTTTTAATGCTGGATGGCATTGTGTACATGTTTAGGTGTAACCATAAGCAATGCTCAAAACTTGCTGCTAGCATGTTTGAACACTTATTCCAGTCTGTTTTAAGGAAGTAATGTGTATGAATTATATGAGAACGATGAAAGTGTTCGCTGTGTTGATTGCTTTAGCAAGTACAGCTAGTAATGGTACAAGTGAGTTAGAAGATCAGTACAAAGATCGGTATGAAGACCAGTACAAAGATCAGTATGAAGATCAACACAAAGATCATTGTGAAGATCAATACGAAGATCGATATGAAGATCAGTACGAAGATCAGTACTATGTAGGTTATGTAGGTTTAAACTTTGGAACTCGATGGGGTGAAAGCTTTCAATTGAAACCTAGCGTTGTTTTTGGTTATCATCATAACCAAAATTCTAAGTTTGAACTTGAGGTTCTTGCTGACATAAGTGATATAACTGATAAAGCAAAAAGAAAAGTAGGAGCTAGTTTATTGGCAAATTACCTTTACTATCCTGATCTTGAAATTGATCCCATTAAATTATATGCTAGTATAGGACTGGGTGGATATATTCGAATATTGCCATCTTTTGGTCTTGGTGAGGATACAAATGCAGTTAACACTCCAAATTCAGCTGCAACTGTAGCCGCAGCCGCAGGTCAAAATGAAACACTAGATAAAATACTGGGTACTATTGCCTATAAAGTAAAGTTAGGTGTTGATTGTGAAATTATTCCGCAGATAATTGGCACAGTTGCTATTGCTGCAAGCGGTCAATTAAGTGGCTTTAAACCACCGATGAAAAAACCAGATGCAATCATAGAAGTAGGTATACGTTATAATTTTTAAGCTATGAACACTTTGAATCCCTATACACAGTTGTATGCTTGGTGCTATATATGTGCTATTTGCAAAGGTATTCTGTTTATGCTAACATTAAGCTAAACCTTAAGCAATAAAATCAGAAGGATCAACTCCCTTCTGTAAGCAAGCAGCAACTAAAGTGTTGATCATAAGAAATGCTATTGTCATCGGGCCAACTCCACCAGGCACTGGAGTAATAGCTTTGACTTTTTCTTTTACTCCCTCAAAGTCAACATCACCCACAAGCTTACTTTGACTTCCTATGTTAATGCTATTTATGCCAACATCAATCACTATTGCACCTTTTTTTATCCAATCTGATTGAACAAAATTTGGCTTTCCAACTGCTGCAACTACTATATCCGCCTTAGAGCAATAATCAGCTAAATCCCTACTTTGTGAATGCAAGATGGTAACAGTGCAATTTTCTTGCAACAATAGGTGAAACATTGGCTTACCCACAATATTTGATCTGCCAATGATTACCGCATTTTTACCGGACAGATTATTTTCAACTGACTTAATTAAATGCAAAGAACCTTTGGGAGTACAAGGTATCAGACAATTTTTTTCACCTTTAACTAACCTGCCAACATTTTCATCATGAAAGCCATCTACATCTTTTTCAACACTTACTGTATTAATTATTCTGCTTGCACTGATGTGCTTTGGTAAAGGTAACTGCACTAAAATTCCATGCACAGATGAATCTTCATTTAATGTATTAACTTTTTCAATCAATTCGTCTTCTGAGATACTATCAGGCAAAACAATAGTTTCAGAACTTATGCCTATTAATTCTGCTTTTCTTTGTTTATTACGAACGTAGACCTGACTTGCTGGATTGCTACCCACAAGAATTACTTTAAGACAAGGAAAAACATTATACTCTTTCTTTAAAATATCAATTTTTTTTGATAGCTCCTCACAGAGATCATTTGCTATTTTTTTACCGTTAATAATAATTGACATTTCCTTGCCACTCCTTGAAGTCAGGTAATGCAATATCAAATAAATTCAATACTTTACCAACAGCATGATTTACAATATCATCCAAAGATTTTGGTTTAATATAAAAAGCAGGCATCGGCGGAGCAACAATTGCTCCCATCTCCGTTAGTTTTAACATATTTCGGAGATGTCCAAGATGTAGTGGAGATTCTCTCACCATAAGAACTAATTTTCTTCTTTCTTTTAGAGTTACATCTGCAGCCCTTGTTAATAGATTGGAAGTCACCCCCGATGCTATTTCAGACATTGTTTTCATAGAACATGGAGCAATAACCATACCTGAGGTTTTAAATGAGCCGCTTGCTATTTTTTCTCCTATTTTTTCTTCAGAATAGTAAAAATCTGCAAGCGACATAATATCTTCAAGTTTTTCTTTAATCTCATGAGCTATAGTTATTTTTCCAGCACTGCTGATCACTAAATGAGTTTCATGATTGGTATTTTTTAGTGCCTCTAGAATCCGTACACCGTAAATAGAACCAGATGCTCCACTTATTCCAATTACAATCCTACTATTCACCTTCGTAATTCATTCCCAATGCACGTTTGTAGGTATCAAGTAATATTTCCTGTTCCTCCCTGTCATCATCATCCATCTTTCTTAGCCTAATAATCTGTTTCATCACTTTTATATCCCAACCTTCATCTGCAGCTTTTGCATATACATCACGAATGTGATCTTGCACATCCCTCTTTTCTTGTTCAAGTTTTTCTATTCTCTCTATATAGTTCTTCAAATCTTCAGCCGTTATTTTTAATGTATCTTCCATAGAACCCAACTAATTAATTGCTACTACAGTATTATCAGTTTTTACTTGTACTTCAATCATAGTAATAATATTTTTATCTTTTTTTAAAATCTTAAAGTAAAAACCGTACATGGAAAACTCTTCATTTTCTTCAGGAATGCGCTCTATCTCGTTTACAATCATACCTGCTAGAGTTGTAGCTTCTTCATCAGGAAGATCCCAATGTAACTGTCTATTAATATCCCTAATAGTAGATTTTCCTTCTATGTGATACATATTATCGGATATCTTTTTTATAAAATTCTCTGTGATCAAATCATGTTCATCTGAAATTTCTCCAACTATTTCTTCCAGTATATCCTCAAGAGTTACGATTCCCTGTAGTGCTCCATACTCATCAATAACAAATGCAAGGTGTTTCCTGTTTTTACGGAAGTTGTGAAGTTGTACACTGAGTGGCGTACTTTCTGGTATAAACCAAGGCTTTGACATAACTTTGGCAATCTCTATTTTATTATCCTTTTCACGCAAGGCATTTATTAGATTTTTCACGTGAACCACTCCAACAATATTATCTGGTTCTTTTTGCCATAAAGGTACTCTGCTATGGCTACTGGTTAAAATCTCTCTTATTAAATCCTCTTTGTTTCGATCTATATCAAGAGAAAATAAGCTTCTCCTGTGAGTCATAATCTGTGATATTTCTGTCTCAGCCAAATCAAGTATACTACTTAGCATATCTAAATCCTGTTGTAACATAGTTCCTTCACTGCGATGAAGAGTAATCATGTTACGCATTGCATCTGCTGCAGATATTACCTCCCTATTCTTATGAAGCCCACATAACTTCAGAATGAGATTGACAATAAACTGAATGCCTAATGTCAATGGAGAAAGAATCTTGACAAAAAACAGCATAAAATAAGAAGAAAGCAATGTAAATTTTTCAGGATTTTGCATGGCGTAAGTTTTTGGTAAAACTTCACAAAATAGCAAAATACAAAACGTCATCATGAATGTTGAAAGAAAGATGCCTTCACTTTCAAAGAAATGTATAAATATTGCTGTAAATAAAGCGGAACAAGTAATGTTAATAATTGTATTGCACAGTAATATTGTTCCTATTGTTAATTCTTTTGTATTCAACAAGCGTTCTATTATCTTAGCTCTTTTATTGCCATCTAGCTTTAGTTTATTAACTCGGGAGCGGCTAATTGAGGTTAACCCTATTTCTGCTCCTGAAAACAAAAACGATAAGATCAACAAGAAGAAAATTGCTGACAATACTGAAATCAATAACCAATCCATTAAAGTATGATGTTATTGCGATATAGAAACAGAGTTGATTTTATATGTTGTAAGAAGCATTTGCAAGTCTATATATCTTTAATATAAAAAAATAAATCATGAAATATATCACACACTGCATTCACATGCATACTCTCAACAACAAGTGGAGGAGTTATTCTTATTACCTTATTATTTAAAATATTAGTCATTATTAAGCCTTTGTCAAGAGATTGTTTAACAATTTTATCAGCCAAAGGTACTCTAAGCTCTATCCCTATCAATAAACCCTCCCCACGAACTTCTGAAATGATCTTCGGAAATTCTTCAGTCAAAGGCAACAACTTTTCTTTTAGATATTTACTGACCTTCTTAACATGGTCAAAAAAGCCTTCCTTTAGCATTACATCGAGTACTGCATTACCAACAGTCATGGCAAGTGGATTACCTCCATAAGTTGACCCATGAGTTCCTGGAGTGATTGCTTCTGCTATATAATCTTTTACTAAACATGCAGCCAGAGGAAATCCATTACCCATAGCCTTCGCACAAGTGAGCATATCAGGTTCAACTCCTATATTTTGATAGTAAAATAGAGAGCCAATTCGTCCATATCCGCATTGCACTTCATCAAAGCATAAAATTATTCCTTGAGCTTTTGTTATCTCTCTTACTTTTTTAAGATACTCTACGTCCAATGGATGTACTCCGCCTTCACTTTGTATGGGCTCTAAAAATATGGCAGCTGTTTCGCTATTGATTTTCTTTTCTAATGCTTCAATGTTATTTCTTGGAACTTTATCAAAACCAGAAAGGAGTGGAGCAAAACCTTCGCGTGATTTTTCATTTCCCCCAGCTGAAATTGCAGCAATACTGCGGCCATGAAAACCTCCTTCAATTGTAATGATGTGACTGCGCTTTTCTTGTCCATTTAAGTAGAAATAGCGGCGAATAAATTTAATTGCAGCTTCTGTTGCTTCAAGTCCACTTGAGCAGAAAAAAACTTTATCGGCAAAGGTAAGTTCT
The DNA here is from genome assembly GCF_059414725.1 of Wolbachia endosymbiont of Tuta absoluta. Taxonomy (NCBI): domain Bacteria; kingdom Pseudomonadati; phylum Pseudomonadota; class Alphaproteobacteria; order Rickettsiales; family Anaplasmataceae; genus Wolbachia; species Wolbachia endosymbiont of Tuta absoluta. The sequence continues at coordinate 9,410 of NZ_JBNRJY010000552.1, read as the reverse complement.
GTTAAACGCTGAGCAAGCCTTTCCTGCTGAGGAATAGTAAAAATATTAGAGCAGTGCCATAATGAATCCAGTTGCTCCTTCAGTTTATCTGTAATGTATGGATGACAATGCCCTAGAGAGGTTGTAGAAATTCCTGCAGCAAAGTCTAAATATTTTTTACCATCCTTATCGAAGAGATATACTCCTTCTCCTCTAACTATAGAAGCTTCAGATCTATTATAAGCGTTAACAACATGATCCATTTTAAATATTATCTATACTGTGCATGAAAAAGCTTTCCCTTAATATTGCTTAAACTAAAAATTGGGCTAGTATTATACAGTTCAACATAAAATTCAGAAATTTAATATGTAAAAAGGTAAAACTACACCAATTCACATTCAGCAAAAAAGAAAGCTATTTCTCTATGAGCATTCTCTAGACTATCAGAACCATGCACTCTATTTTCACTAATATCATTAGCAAAATCACCCCTAATTGTACCTTTATCTGCCTGTTTTGGATCTGTAGCACCCATGATTTGTCTGTATTTACTGACTGCATTTTCACCGATTAAAACTTGAACTATCACAGACCCAGAAGTCATAAATTCCACCAACTCTCCAAAAAAAGGCCTATCCTTATGAATTTCATAAAACAGCTCTGCTTGTTTTTTTGTCAGCAGCATCTTTCTCTGTGCTATAATTTTTAGTCCAGATTTTTCAATGTAAGAATTTATACTGCCTGTAATATTATTTTTTACTGCATCAGGTTTTAATATCGAAAGTGTTCTCTCAATTGCCATATCATTCCCTTATATTAAGATCGTATATTTACTTTATTGTGAATTTTTGTTCCATCAAAGAGATTTTTTATTTATAGTCAAGAATAAAACATCAAGGGGTAGTTTATGGTTTACTGTCGTAAGAAACTAGTGAATAATCTTAAATCATCAATTTTCTGCGGAACAAAAGGTTTTTTAACCTTTAATTTGGCATTTTTAAGTTATTTAGAGTATAGCTTACACAATAATACAAAATTAAAAGAAGGTGCCGCTTTTGGGATGAAAAGGAACGTTGTTCCATTTGGTGAAATGATTGCCATACCGCTGTTTTTTTGCTTTGTATTACCAGCTATGGTAGGCAACATAAGCCTTATCGAGTGCGCACTTATATGTGCTGCACTGATGGTTGCAACATGTTTTGTTGTAAGAACCTTTCACTTGCGTGAAAAGTTATTGAAAAAAATGACTAATAATGAAAATTATACCAAGAAACAAATAGAGCAGGAATTTAAGAAAGACATTATAAAATTTCCTATCTTTGATAAAAACAGACAGCATATTGAGTATAATTCTCCTAATCAAAGACAACTAATGAAAAGTCCTCCCTCTCTCTTTGTTAGGGTTTTACTTTTTCCCCTTACGATTTTTCTGAAGGCTCTACAAAGCTGTATAATGATATCTTTGGCTGCTGTTGAACTTTTTGAAACAGTGCCAAGTTTTTGTGTTGATGTGGTTTTTGATAGAAACTTTGTATCTACACAGAGTAACGTGAAGAGATCTGGCCATCTATTGTATGCTAGTGTGAGAAATTTAGTGCCTGTAACTAAACTTGATGAGTGTGTAGCTGATTTTATAGGCAAACCTGAAGAAAGGTGCTGTCAGTGAAGAAGGCAGTAATCTTATTTAACCTAGGCGGACCTGATTCACTAAGTGCGGTCCGTCCTTTCTTATTTAATCTTTTTTACGATAAAAGAATAATAAATCTACCAAATCCTTTTCGCTTCCTTTTAGCAAAGTTTATCTCCAAAAGGCGAGAAAGTACTGCACAAGAAATATACGAGCACATTGGAGGTAAATCGCCAATCTTGGAGAATACGAAAGCACAAGCTGATGCTTTAGAACTAAAATTAAATGAAAATGGAAACCATGTATATAAGATATTCATCTGCATGCGTTATTGGCATCCATTTGCTGATGAAGTTGTTAAAAGCGTAAAGCAATTCGACCCTGACGAAATCATTCTGTTACCACTATATCCGCAATATTCAACCACCACAACTCTATCATCCATCGAGAATTGGCAAAAAAATGCCAAACTGGAATGTAACACAAAAACAATTCACCATTATTATGACAATGAAGACTTTATTGAAGCTCATGTTAATCTGACGTCTAAATATTATAAATTAGCTAGCAAAATCGGTAAGCCAAGAGTCCTATTCTCGGCTCATAGCTTACCTCTTAGTATCATTAAAAAAGGCGACCCTTACGCTTCACAGATAGAAAAAACAGTAAAATTAATAGTAAAAAAATTGAATATTGAAGATCTTGATTGGGGAATATGTTATCAGAGTAAGGTTGGCCCTGTAAAATGGTTGGAGCCTAGCACTGAAAGTGAGCTATCACGCGCAAAAGACGATAATATACCTGTAGTTTTATCACCTATATCTTTTGTTTCTGAGCATTCTGAAACACTGGTTGAACTTGATATAGAGTATAAAGCAATTATCAAAGACGGATATTACTTTCGCGTACCAACTCTCAGTACTGATCTCTTATTTATCAAGTGCTTGGCCGATTTATGTTTAGATCACTCTCAAAGTACTGATTTATAGCACTTTTCTTTTTAGATTTTTATAGTATAATATTAAAAAGTTATTATTTTATTATCTACTTATGCCAAAAGGTAAGCCAAATACATTTATAGAAAATATACATGATGCTCACAATCATGATATTAGAAAGATGTATTGTATTGCAGTAGGTTTAACAGGCATATTGTGTAAAATTTCATTGCAATTCTGTTGCGAGTTTATTGATAACAACAGATCCAATATTTGCACTGTATTAGATATTTCTAAGTTCATAAAACTACCAACATCAATAATATTTGCTCTTCATTTTGGTCTCAATTTAGCTGGATATAAATCTAAAAAACTTCAGAATGGTAAAGGGGGAAATGAACCTGAAAAACCAATACAGGTTGTGGGTAGCTTAGCCTTCTTGGCAAACTGTGTCATAGGAATATTGATGCAGACAAAAATCATTCATTTCTTAGCTAGAAACAACAAGGATGTAATAAGTTATATTAGCTTAACATCAGCAGTTCTATTTCTATTTTCAGAATGCATAAACTGTTATTATACATGGAAGAAGTATCTAGATAATAAGGATTCTGAAAAGTCTGCTAAATATGGCAAAGAAGTTATTTTTAGCACATTCACTTTGTCATTGGGCTTGTTAAGCTTCATATTAAAAAGAATGGAACTTCCAACCATACCAATAGACTTGGGTGGTGGCATAATCTATAATTTCAACTTAACTGTTACGGTTAGTTTGATACTAAGTATAGCATATCTAGTATCAAACATCGATAAGTTTGTCAATCAACCTAATAATGGTACTGATCCTTCTACTGGACTTGATGACGCTCACCATATTCAGCATAATGGCAGCATTGTAGAAATTAATTATTAGAGATGAAAAGACTTAATTTCTACTGCCAATGCTAGCACTGCTAATTTGCTAACAATATTCCAAAGTGGCAAAGTTTTATTTTCTTGGCTGATGTCATAAAATTCACAGTCAGTGGAATTCAAGCTAGAATATACATCTTTCCTGCTATTACATCGGTATAAGTAACATGTTGGAGTATCTCCTATATAGTATATTAGCGGTTCTGCAGAACTACTTTTAAATATGTCAATAGTTGGTACACCTTCTTGTATAATAACACTATTGATTGCTATTCCTTCTTTTATCTTTTTCATTTTATGACGCTTTTTTTTATTGAGATTTAATATTTCCTTTCCACTTGTTGCTGTTATAATGCCCATTCCATATGTGCCATTGCTTGCTTTGATAAAAACGTAAGGTTGTGTTTTTATTTCATATTCCTCATATTTTTTTTGCACTAGAGATAATATTTGGTCAACTTTAGTCGCTACTGCTCCTAGTGATGAATCATCATTAAAGTCAACTCCATTACAGCTTTCTGTAAGCACAGAAATAAGCCATGGGTCCATTTTAAATTCGCCACAAAATTCGGACACTAATTTTTGATAGATTTCAAAATATTGAAATTTCTGCCTACTGTGCCAGCCATATAATGGACTTGGCACTATCTCTTGTTTTACGTTTTCTAGCGTGTCTGGAATGTGGCTCGTCATATCACGGTTCAGTATAATAATATCAGGCACAAATCCTGAAGTTGTCTTCAGCAAAGAGTTTTCTTTCACAACAGTTTCATACTGTTCTATTAAATTGTACGTTTCATTATGAAAGAGGCCAATTCTAGTTTCAAAACCTGCGAGTTGCAGTACCTTTTCTATAGCAAATACATTTTCTATATACATTTTATTTCGTGTGTAATTCTCCGGTATTATAAGGGCCTTTTTATATTGTTTTGTTTCGAAGTAGCTTTTTATCAATTTTGCTGCTATCGCTTTTGATACTTCACTTAGGTTATTAAACCCTGCAGGAAATAAATTGGCGTCTACTGGAGCAATTTTGTAGCCTGAATTCCTAAGATCTATGGAGCTATAAAATGGTAATGTAAAACCATTAAATTTTGTTTTGAACCAATTATTTATATCTTTTTCCAGATTTGGATGAATTATGTTTTGCATCTACACTTTAAATGTTATAAGAAAAGTACTATATTATAAGTTATAATCTTAATATAATATAACGAATTAAAATAACAAAAAAATGATTCATCATGACAGCAGTAAAATGTATGGTACTACTATACTGTCAATTAGAAGAGACAAAAATGTAGTAGTAATAGGTGATGGGCAAGTCTCGCTAGGCCATACCGTTATAAAATCTGGAGCAAAAAAAGTTAGGCGTCTTTCTGGTGATTCCGTAATTGCCGGTTTTGCTGGAGCAACAGCTGATGCATTTACTCTCTTCGAAAGGCTAGAATCTAAACTTGATAAGCACCCAGGACAGTTAATGAGGGCATGTGTTGAACTTGCAAAAGACTGGAGAATGGATAAATATCTAAGAAAATTAGAAGCTATGATGATCGTGGCAGACAAGTCCATTTCATTGGTCATTACAGGAACGGGTGATGTTCTTGAACCTGAAGATGGCATTGCAGCCATTGGCTCTGGAGGAAATTTTGCTTTATCTGCAGCAAAAGCTTTGATTGACGTTGAAGGAGTATCAATAGAGGAGATTGCAAAAAAGGCTATGAAGATAGCTGCTGATATATGTGTTTATACAAACCATAATCTAATTATCGAAAAAATAGAGGAGTAATATGTCAAGAACTTTGTGTGCCAATTTTTCTAGTCAATCTGTAGTGGGTCAATTTGATAATAATGATGACTATAATGAGAAAAATAGCCTCTATGAAAATGAAGGTACAGGAAGTAGCAGCATTCAAAGCTCACAAGCTTTATTAGATGATCTACCACCACAGAAGATAGTTAAAGAATTAGACAGATTTATAATCGGGCAGAATGATGCAAAGCGCGCTGTTGCTATTGCACTCAGAAATCGTTGGCGTCGAAATAAAGTCCCACTTCCACTACGTGAAGAGATTATACCTAAGAATATACTCATGATAGGCCATACGGGAGTTGGTAAAACTGAAATAGCTCGCCGTTTAGCAAAGCTTGCTGGTGCACCTTTTATAAAAGTTGAAGCAACGAAATTTACTGAAATAGGATATGTTGGACGTGATGTTGACTCGATAATACGTGATTTAGTTGACGCAGCAATAGTTTTAGTTAAGGAAAAAGCACGTAAAGCCTTAACTAAAAAAGCTTTAGGTTTGGCTGAAAAGATAATAGTCAACTCCATGGTTGGTGAAGATGCAACCGAGGAAAGCAAAAAAGTTTTCAGAGAAAGACTGAGAAATAAGGAATTTGAAGATGGAGAAGTTTCTATTAACGTCAGGGAGAGCAAGGGTATGTTACCCACTTTTGATATACCTGGCATGCCAGGTGGGCAAATTGGTGTGATGAACGTAACAGAAATCGTGGGCAAGATGTTTAATGGGAGCAAAAAAACAAAAACTATTACAGTTAAAGTGAAAGAAGCACGTGAAATATTGATTAATGAAGAAAGCGAAAGGTTAATGGATGAAGACAAGATAATCAAAGAAGCGATTGATCTTGTTAGCAATGAAGGCATAGTGTTTTTAGATGAAATAGATAAAATTGCAGCACGTACAGAAATAAAAGGTGAAGTCAACAGAGAAGGAGTGCAGCGCGATCTGTTACCATTACTTGAGGGAACAACTGTTTCAACTAAGTATGGCACCGTAAAAACAGACTATATATTATTTATTGCATCTGGTGCTTTTCATTTGTCTAAACCATCCGATCTTTTACCAGAATTACAGGGTAGATTGCCAATTAGAGTGGAACTTAAGGCACTTACTCAAGAGGATTTAATAAAAATATTAAAGGAACCAGAATCTAGTTTGTTAAAACAGTACATAGCTTTAATGAAAACGGAAAATGTAACACTTGAGTTTACTGATGATGGTATAGAAACTATAGCTGAAATAGCATTTACAGTTAATAGAGAAGTGGAAAATATAGGTGCAAGAAGACTTCATACTGTCATGGAGAAGCTTTTGGATGAAATAAGTTTTATCGCTTCTGAAAAAAATAGTGAAAAATTTGTTATAGATAGCAAATATGTAAGAGATAAACTAGAGTCAATTTCAAAGCAGCTTGATTTATCTAAATTTATACTTTAGAGGAAGCCTACTTTAAGTAATATAGAGCATTCAAGAGGTTTTATTTTTTCTTACTTCGTAATTCTTCAAGCTATTTTCCAATAGTAGAATTCAAGCTTAAATCAATTATTGCAATATCACAATCTATGCCTTTTGTTAACACATCAGTTAAAAGATCAGGTGAAGAAAGAACTGTTCTTTTATTACCAGCTCTCATTCCCACAACTCCAAGTTCTATAGCAAGTGGTATTTTTTTGTCACCAACCTTAAACTGCACTATTTGATCTTTGATTATATACTCACCATTATGTCTCTTTATGCTATATTGAACTGATATCTCATCGCCACATTTTACTCGTTTTCCAGTTTTGTTAATTAAGTCATTAAAAATCATTAGGTTATTTACTGAATCAGGATATTTATCTTTTACTTCAATCAGTTTGATGTAATAAGAGTTAAAACTCATTTTGTTGTCATCAGCGGCAATAGTAACTACACGCTCTCCACCTTCTTTCATACCTATTACCCCTAAACTCACTTCTTTTAAGTAATCCTGACCTATTTTCAAATTGACATCAGTCGGAAGTAGCGTTGCTAGGTTGTTGGAGACTTTGTACATTTGTAGCAGAACTTCTTGGCCACAGAAAACTTTACTGCCACTGCCTTCAGTAATTTCATAAAAGTTTATCATCTCTTCTTCTTTTTGCTGTGTTATTTCTTCTAAATATTCTGCTAACCCATGCTTTTCAATATAACGATCAAGAGCTGATTCAAGTATCGGCCTGACCAAATAACTTGCTATCATCTGTGTCAAACCACCATGTGTAGCATTTATTTCGTAAAGCTTTTCCCTTTTCTCTGGTTTATCTTTGTTTATATAAACAATCGTAATTATAAAAGCAGAAGCTAAAGTGAGAATCATTACTACAGAGATAAACATTTGTAATATAATTTTTCTAACCATCTTTTTTTACTTGATTCAATAAATCATATAAGTCACTAGTATTCCCTGAAAGCGTACTTAAATTATCTGAGGCCTGTTTAAAGAGACTATCTATATAGTTTTCCATTTCATTTTTTCCAAGCACGGACATTAAATTGTTTGTTTTATCTTGCTCATAATCTTCGATATCATCCTTGGCTTGAAAAATAAGCCCTAGATTTATTCCATAGTTATATAATGCTTCCCGCTCCTTGTCTGTAGCGCCTCCTATTATAGCCCCTATTTCACATGAAGCTGCAAATAGTTTTGCAGTTTTCATCAAATGAACTTCCTTTATTTTATCAGCTTGGCCCGACGTCATTCCAGCGTTATACATACAGCCGTACGAATGTTGTGGTTTTAAGGTAGAAAGGGTGTCATTCCAGTGCTTGACACTGGAATCCATTTCATGTTCAGCTTCACCGTCGCATGGCTTTTTGCACGAAATGCTTGTAGGCAAAGCCTTCTGGATCCCAGTGTCAAGCACTGGGATGACATAGGGTTGGGGGTTAAAATCTATATGCTCACTGTTAATATCTAAAATCTGCCCTCCCACCATTCCCTTCATTCCTATTGCTTGAGAGAGCACTTTTATGATCTCACAATTTAACAAAGATAATACCTCAAAAGCCAGGGTAAGTAATGCATCTCCGGCCAGTACTGCTGTTGCTTCACCAAATTTTTTGTGGCAGCTTGGCTGGCCTCTGCGGGTGTCACTGTTATCCATACATGGCAGATCATCGTGAATTAGGGAGTAAGCATGAATAAATTCAATTGCTGCTGCTGCTGTTATTGCTTTTTCAACCTTTATGTTGAATATCGACGAAGATGCTATAACTAAAAAAGAACGTATATGTTTTGCAGGAGCAAGAAGCACATAACGCATAGCTGATATAAGTTTATTCTCGCTATTTTCAGGTAAGAGCTTATTCACTTCTACAACAAGCAAATTTTTTGTTGTTTCGTCTAGCATTTTTAAATTTATTAACTATCGAGTGCTAAGAGATAGGAAGTTTTTAATAGTTTATATAATCATAAAAGCTATTGCAAACATCAAAATTTCTTATAACATCAGAGAATAGGTTATTTTTTAGTAAGAAATGAACGAATTGGCAAAAAGCACTAGGGAAGATATAGAAGAAAAAGTAAAGAAGATTATACTAGAGCACATCAGTAAGGATGTAGAGGGATTTAGTAGTTCTTCAAAGCTTTCAGACCATGGCACAGATAGTTTAGATGCAGTTGAAATAATCATGGCAGCTGAAGAAGAATTTGGTATAGAGATTCCTGATGAAGATGCGCAAAAAATGGAAACTATGGAACAGATAGTTGAATATGTAGTAAACAAAGCAAACAATTGATGTTGAATGAGCAGAAGAGTAGTAGTTACCGGTGTTGGCTTAATTACTCCACTAGCAGCAGATGTTAATAACACCTGGTCAAAGCTGAAAGAAGGTAAATCTGGCATCAAAGCAATCAATACAGATAGGTTCGACTCTTCTGATCTTGCTTGTCAGGTTGCAGGGCAGGTGCCTATGCAATCCGATAACATTGAGCATTATTTTAATCCACCAGATTATATTTCTGAAAAAGACCTAAAAAGAACAGATCGTTTTATTCACTACGGAATTGCAGCAGCTGTTCAGGCAGTAGAAGATTCACTAATTTTGGAAAATAAAAATATTAATAAAGAGCGAATAGGTGTAGCTATTGGTTCTGGTATAGGTGGTCTTCCGTCAATTCAGGAA
>NZ_JBNRJY010000551.1:0-390 GCF_059414725.1 Wolbachia endosymbiont of Tuta absoluta | reverse complement strand
TATGAGGAAACCATCACCAAGAAAGAAAAAGACGTTTAATTTCATTGAAATTATTACACCTAGGGGATCTTTTAATAGAAAACAGTCACCAAAAATAAACACAATAGAAAATGCACATGCAGTTAAAGGAAAAACAGTAACAATTAGAGATTCCACCGAGGAAAGGATACTACCATCGTCAAAAGATGAAAAATCTATAATTTAGGCATCTAGGGAAACAGTCTTTAAATTTTATCATTAGAGATACACTTACTAAAGTTTGTAAGGCGCCCCATGCTTTTGTTTACCTGATGAAGGTTTTCCCCGAATGTCAAAAGAGCTTACGTATATGTGAACGTATACGAGCACCGGTCAGACGATCGATCTGGTTCTTCTGTATAAATTTGTGAA
>NZ_JBNRJY010000550.1:0-1820 GCF_059414725.1 Wolbachia endosymbiont of Tuta absoluta | reverse complement strand
GACATCCAGAGAACTTTCCAGAGATGGATTGGTGCCTTCGGGAACTCTGAGACAGGTGCTGCATGGCTGTCGTCAGCTCGTGTTGTGAAATGTTGGGTTAAGTCCCGCAACGAGCGCAACCCTTATCCTTTGTTGCCAGCGGTTTGGCCGGGAACTCAAAGGAGACTGCCAGTGATAAACTGGAGGAAGGTGGGGATGACGTCAAGTCATCATGGCCCTTACGAGTAGGGCTACACACGTGCTACAATGGCATATACAAAGAGAAGCGACCTCGCGAGAGCAAGCGGACCTCATAAAGTATGTCGTAGTCCGGATTGGAGTCTGCAACTCGACTCCATGAAGTCGGAATCGCTAGTAATCGTAGATCAGAATGCTACGGTGAATACGTTCCCGGGCCTTGTACACACCGCCCGTCACACCATGGGAGTGGGTTGCAAAAGAAGTAGGTAGCTTAACCTTCGGGAGGGCGCTTACCACTTTGTGATTCATGACTGGGGTGAAGTCGTAACAAGGTAACCGTAGGGGAACCTGCGGTTGGATCACCTCCTTACCTAAAGATATTGATTCGAGTGGCGTGCTCACACAGATTGTCTGATAGAAAGTAACGAGCAGAAATACCTTTATAGGCTTGTAGCTCAGGTGGTTAGAGCGCACCCCTGATAAGGGTGAGGTCGGTGGTTCAAGTCCACTCAGGCCTACCACTTCTCGGAAGTGGAAAAGGTACTGCGCGTGACTGTATGGGGCTATAGCTCAGCTGGGAGAGCGCCTGCCTTGCACGCAGGAGGTCAGCGGTTCGATCCCGCTTAGCTCCACCATATAGTCCGGTATTTCAATACTTCAGAGTATATTGGCGACAGTATGCTGCGAAGTATTTTGCTCTTTAACAATCTGGAACAAGCTGAAAATTGAAACATGACGGCTGAAATTTATCCCTCCGTAGATGTACTGGGATGAAGAGTAACCTGTCATAGAGTCTCTCAAATGTTTGCAGCGCGAACGATGGAAACATCTTCGGGTTGTGAGGTTAAGTGACTAAGCGTACACGGTGGATGCCTAGGCAGTCAGAGGCGATGAAGGGCGTGCTAATCTGCGAAAAGCGTCGGTAAGGTGATATGAACCGTTACAACCGGCGATACCCGAATGGGGAAACCCAGTGTGTTTCGACACACTATCATGTCATGAATACATAGTGGCATGAGGCGAACCGGGGGAACTGAAACATCTAAGTACCCCGAGGAAAAGAAATCAACCGAGATTCCCCCAGTAGCGGCGAGCGAACGGGGAGGAGCCCAGAACCTGAATCGGCTTGTGTGTTAGTGGAAGCGTCTGGAAAGTCGCGCAGCAAAGGGTGATAGCCCCGTACACTAAAATGCACAGGTCGTGAGTTCGATGAGTAGGGCGGGACACGTGACATCCTGTCTGAATATGGGGGGACCATCCTCCAAGGCTAAATACTCCTGACTGACCGATAGTGAACCAGTACCGTGAGGGAAAGGCGAAAAGAACCCCGGCGAGGGGAGTGAAATAGAACCTGAAACCGTGTACGTACAAGCAGTGGGAGCACCTTCGTGGTGTGACTGCGTACCTTTTGTATAATGGGTCAGCGACTTATATTTTGTAGCAAGGTTAACCGTATAGGGGAGCCGTAGGGAAACCGAGTCTTAACTGGGCGATTAGTTGCAAGGTATAGACCCGAAACCCGGTGATCTAGCCATGGGCAGGTTGAAGGTTGGGTAACACTAACTGGAGGACCGAACCGACTAATGTTGAAAAATTAGCGGATGACTTGTGGCTGGGGGTGAAAGGCCAATCAAACCGGG
>NZ_JBNRJY010000549.1:0-496 GCF_059414725.1 Wolbachia endosymbiont of Tuta absoluta | reverse complement strand
AAATCGACATAAAAAATTGGATGCTTGTACACAAGGGGATTATGAAATATAAAATCTTATTGACATGGATTAAACTTGGAGGTGTAATTGCTTTATCTGTATCAATTTTAATTTTAATTATTCTACCATTCACTTTTGATAATAAAAAAAAACAAGGAATTCAATTTTATCCTTTAAATCAAATTTTATTTTGATTGGAAATTGTATTCTGCCAAATTAATTACTGACTTACCTTACAGGGATCGATCAATGTTTATGTTTTTTTTCATCCTTGCAAACTTAGAAGAGACAACTGCCTCAATCCGGAAAACTAATTACCTCAACTAGCATAAAAATTTTAACGTTGTTTCTTTCGATATTTTAACGCTCCTATTACACTAGTAGGACCATCTCGTTGCACCTAAATGAACAAAGGTTCAGTTCCAATTATGCTATTTTTGTAAAATTCAAATGGCAACATTACTTCTCAAATGTCACTTAGGTTGTGCGTTTTGTT
>NZ_JBNRJY010000548.1:0-699 GCF_059414725.1 Wolbachia endosymbiont of Tuta absoluta | reverse complement strand
TATTGCTGAGAAGTGGTTTAACTTAGCAGTGTATGGTTTAGATATATCATGTGAGATAAGAAATTCCTATGTCGATGATTGGCCGTTTGGGCCTTTTGATGATATGGCTGCTATCAGCGAAACATTTGATTTTTACTTGGTGGGAGATATGGGAGGCGATGAGCCATTTCGTCCCATTCTTTTTTGCAAGCAGAGCGAAATCGTGGAACACCTCAAAATTCATCCCGCATTCGTGGGGAAATGCCACTATTTCAGCCGTGAGGAATATTTAAAAGATCGATCCAGCCGCACCTTCCGATACGGCTACCTTGTTACGACTTCACCCCAGTCACGAACCCCGCCGTGGTAAGCGCCCTCCTTACGGTTAGGCTACCTACTTCTGGCGAGACCCGCTCCCATGGTGTGACGGGCGGTGTGTACAAGACCCGGGAACGTATTCACCGTGACATTCTGATCGATCCTATGCAGTTGCGAACACTATTTTATTTTATTTTATCTATAGTCTACTAAAATGATCTGAAAATCAACTATGTACAATTATTAATGTCAACTGTCTATTCTTACCTTTATTTTATGCACTACACTCTTCTTCCCCGTGATTTCTCATCTACCCAAAGGTGGTCTGGTAGATTTCGCTTTCCGCGATAAGGCCGTCTTTGCGCATTTTTACTTTAAGTTTTCTTGTTATTCATTTGTGTT
>NZ_JBNRJY010000547.1:0-327 GCF_059414725.1 Wolbachia endosymbiont of Tuta absoluta | reverse complement strand
TTCCATATTTTATATAGTCTTCAAAGCTTATGGTTTCTGCTTTTATAAAGCCCTTTTCAAAATCAGTGTGAATTACACCTGCTGCTTTGTCAGCTGTTGATCGATCTCTTAACATACAAGTGAAGCTTAGAAACGTCGACGCAACTAAATTAATACTGGAACGCATCGTAAATACAAATATATTTTTATGTACCTACCAAACTGTTAAATAAATATTTTGTTACTTTGTACAGTTACCTCCTTTACCGGGAATTTTGCAAAATGAATATTTTAATGGACTTTGCTATTTTGCTATTAACAAACCTAATTAAGTATCGCGGTATCTCT
>NZ_JBNRJY010000546.1:0-478 GCF_059414725.1 Wolbachia endosymbiont of Tuta absoluta | reverse complement strand
ATTTCAGATATAGCAGACTTTAGGATTTTTATTTCAATTTTTGGTGCTATTTCTAGTATTAGTTGTGCATTTACTTCGTCAACTTTGTTTAATTCACCTATTATTCCACTAGAAGTAATAACCGTATCACCACGTTTTATTTGATCGATCCAGTCATCCAGCCCTAGCCAACGTGCACCACATAACACTACCTACCTCAAGTCAATCAATAGGTTTACAAAACTGCGAATATTTGTTACTCTTTCCTTTCACGCTAAAACGGAGCCAAGGATTGACATGATTTATTGCATACTAGCTGTTACCGGCGGCGCTGCCCGCATAAGTGTTGATAAAAACTATACTATGGGGAGGCTACAAAGTTAAACATCACTTGAGGCAACGACGTCCTGCAGAACCAAAAACAACTATCCTGGAACTGTCTAATTCCAAGCTAAACTCCCGCAGTGGAAGCGATTTACACAGGTAAATTTCGAACAAA
>NZ_JBNRJY010000545.1:0-2771 GCF_059414725.1 Wolbachia endosymbiont of Tuta absoluta | reverse complement strand
AGAGTGCGTTTTTTATCAGCATATGAAAAATAACCACTAATGCTTGCTCCTTTATCGATTAGAAGCTCTATCATTTCTGTGGTGCCCTTCGTAACAGCATAGTATATAGGAGGCACATGAAAATAATCCTCAATATTAACATCTGCGCCATTCTCAATTAAAAACCTCATCATTTCTAAATCTTGTTTACTAACAGCAATCGATAAAGGTGAGTTACCATTTCTATCTTTAGAGTTAATAACATTAGTAGTATGTGTCTTTCCTTCGCTAATATACTCCTCAGCTTTTTGAAAATCACGTTCCTTTACTGCAGAACGTAGCCCATCTCTCCATTTTTCAACTTCTGTTTTTGTAACCATAACCCTCCTAAAAGATAAAATCTTTGCCCTTATACCACATAATTCGGGCATATGCTAGTGAAATTTATATGTAAAATTAAAAAAAATTTACAACGTAAGAGATTGTTATTTCATCATGTGCTACATTTAGTTTTTGTACAAAACACCATAAACCTCCTTAATTTACTTAAATTTCGTAGCAGCTTATTCCCAACATATAAGAGCTTTAACTTAAAGAGGATTATACGAAAATAAGCACTCAGACTTGAGTGCTTATTTTAACTGATTTAGAGGGACTGTGATGATGAAAACCTAGATATTGTTGAATCGCTAAGTGAACTTTCAGGACATTGATAAAGTTTTTTACACTTACTAAGTGCTATCTCGAAGTTTTTTTCTATAGTGTTAAGCTTTCTTTCTCTAATTTCTTGTATTGTGAGAAGTGAATCTTCTAGTGGCCTTGAGTATTTTTTCTCTGTGAACTTTCTGATCATTACATCAGTTAGTAGAGCTGTTCCATTAAAATCAACTTGTGAAGAACCAATTGGGCCACCATCTAAGTGGTCAACAGATTGCTGTGCAGGAGGTAAAGCAGGAGCACTGCTGAATAAGCCGCTGAGTGTGGCAGTGGTTACCCAACTAAATATACTATTAATAAAAGAAGAAGGCTTTACTGCGCTGCTTGATGCAGGATCTGGAGTATCACCAGCTTCTAATCCTATCTTAGTATTTGCCCTGGTGGAGGCTGAGAAAGGGTTTGCTGTACTACTTGCCAAGTCTTTGGTATTACTAACTTCCAATTCCATCTTAATTGCTTTGGTAGTGGATAACGAAAGACTTGCTGCACTACTTACCAAATCTGTGCTGTCGTTAGCGTCTTTAATACCTGCTTTTATAGAAGTTAATTTTGCTTCATAGTCAGCTTCAGTAGCACTGCTCAATACAGATTCTATTTTTTGAATTTCACTACTACTACATTCATCTTTTCTAGCATCTCCAACAACATCTAATGCTGTTTTGCCGTAACGACTTTGAATACTAGCATCAGCACCCTTGCAGAGTAGGAGTTTTACCATATTTAAATGACAGTGGTCAGATGCTAAGTACAGAGGTGTAAAGCCTTTATAATTTGTAGCATTGATGTTAGCATCACGATCAAGTAAAAACTTTGCTATTTCTAGTTTATCATGTCTAGCAGCAATGTGCAAGGGAGTACTCAAATATCGATTACTAATAGTAGTATTAACATCAGCACCGCTGTTACATAAAAACTCTAATATCTTTAAATTACCCAAGAGAGTAGCATGATGTATAGGTTTCATATAGTATCTTTCATAATTCAAAACTTCATTTTTTATTTGTTCATACTCTATCTCTTTAATACATTCTTTAACTTTCTGAAAATCACCTCTGCTTATAGCAGAAACTAATTTTCTTCCTAAAATCTCAATTATTTTTTGTTTTTCCATCAAATACCTCCTAAAAGAGAATCTCCCGGGTTTATATCATGCAACTTAATATGTGCAAGCAAAATTTACAGAGAAAAATTTCAATAGTTAAAAATTAGGTCTTCAGCAACCTACCACGTTAACTTTTGTACAAAATATGCTGAGCTTCATTATTCAAATTTTTTTGCTCTTAATAAGAAGCAATCTGCTTTAGAAAAGGAAATAAGGGATAAGTTTTGTAAATAAGCACTCGAATTAGAGTGCTTAGTTTAACTGATTTAGAGGTGCTTTTGATGATGCACGCCTTTAGATATTGTGAAGTTGCTCAGTGAGCTTTCAGGATACTGATGAAGCTTGTCACACTTGCTAAGTGCCATCTTGACATCTCTTTCTAGAGAATTAAGTTTTCTTTCTTTAACCTGTCTTATCGTTAAAAGTGAATCATCCAGTGGCATTGAATATCTTTTCCCTGTGAACTTACTTATTGCTACAGCAGTTAGCAGAATTATTCCATTACAATCAACTTGTGAAGAACCAATTGAGCTTCCAGTTGAATGTGCAATAGATTGCTGTGCAGGAGGTAAAGCAGGGGTACTTTGAAATAGGCTACTGAGTACAGCAGTAATTGAAGTTCTCACATAACTAAACATACTATTAATAAAAGAAGAAGGTTTTACTGCGCTGCTTAACGCATTTGTACTATTATCATGATAGCTAAAGTAATTCCTAGCTTCTATTACCTTAGGATTTGCTCTAGAAGCTAATGTCTGACAATTAACTTCTTTATCAGCACATTTTAATGTAGATATTATTTTTTGCCTTGTATTACTAGTACATATAGATTTTGGTAGGGTCGAGAACTGGCGCGCCTCTTTAGGGCTTGGTGGCTGATCCATTATTTTCATGTTGGGCCTCAATCCAAAATTCCCATGTTTACGTTTCCAGCTCCCGCCTCGTCAAACGCAGCATGCAGTTTTCCCGCACT
>NZ_JBNRJY010000544.1:0-565 GCF_059414725.1 Wolbachia endosymbiont of Tuta absoluta | reverse complement strand
ATCCGTGTAGTCCCCGTGGAAGACCGGAATCGCCACAGCCGGCAGGGGCACTTGCACCCCCGGTCCCCGCGGACCATGGGGTGGGTCCGGCTCCCCAGCCCTACGCCTGGTGATCACAGCAGCCGCCTGCTGGATCGATCTCGATTTACCTATCAGTTAACTATATTGCAATACTTTAAAATAAATACTATTTGTATATCAGTTAAGTCCTCTAAAAATGGGGTGTCAGTTTGAGTTTTTTGTTGTTCTGCGATGCATTACTCAAGATAAGTGCATTTAAACCCTTACCTAGTCCGGTACAGCTTGTGTACTAGTCGTTTTGACAAACCTATAACAAAACATAACAATATTGGGTATACTAGGGGTTACTAGATGTTATTCTCATTGGGTCAGCACGAATTAGTTCTTAGCGCAAAATGTACCCGTACATATTATGTACCCGTACGTATTAATTCTCGCACTACCAAAGGGTTGGCTGGAAGAGATCGATCTTTATCAAAAAAGAATATTCTTGGAGAAAATTTCATTGCTTGAGCACATAAAAAATTCATTAAAACAGTTTTGC
>NZ_JBNRJY010000543.1:0-487 GCF_059414725.1 Wolbachia endosymbiont of Tuta absoluta | reverse complement strand
ACGTGATAGCCCCGACTTAAAGCGTGGGAGAGTGCGGGGCGTTACGGGCTGCGGGGGGAAGTAGGTATTTAAAGCGCGGCTTTTGGGGCCCAGACAAAGGAGTTTCGTTTCTATACGCAGTATTATTATCTATTCTTATGCTTATACTTTAATTAAGTATATCAATGGTATAACATAACCTAGGTACAACAATGCGAAGGGTTCTTTCTCCGTAATAATTACAGCTCCTTGGTTCAATATACCCCCGTCTCATATCGGCCCTAAGTGATCGATCGTTATCGCAGCGTCTAATAACTAAATTTGAGGCTTAACATTTGACATTAACAACAGTCCAATGCTGGATGTGGGACTCCCCCTTGGCAAGCGGATTGGCGAGCGCAGTGCAAGATGTTGCATTAACAGGGAGCGTTGCTGCCAAAATATTCCAAAGAGCTTTTGATAATTGTAATCTTTATTACCATCTATCATCTTATTAACGATTACTCTC
>NZ_JBNRJY010000542.1:0-758 GCF_059414725.1 Wolbachia endosymbiont of Tuta absoluta | reverse complement strand
ATATACAGGCGAGACTTAGTAATTGGGTTTCCGTTATTACCCTTTGGGTACGGAACCCTAAAAATAAAATGTATATCTACTACTCCCACGATCGATCTACGCTCCAATTTAAAGTGTATATGAAAGTCATATTTTGACCCCTCAGGCTTATCCATTCTTTTTGGCCAACCAACCAACTTTTTATTTTTCCGCAGCCTCAGCCAAACCAACACCAGTCGTCTCCAAGGCATAGTGTCTCCGAGTGTCTCCGAGACACCCTCGCCCAAACCTCAGACCAAGAGCGTGAAGCTTGTGCCAGGGAACGGGGGGTACTTCCAGGATAAACACGCCAGGAGGAAAGGAAAGGGATAGAGTGGCAACAGATGTGCTCTAGTGTGCATTGTCTGGCCTTTATTTGATTAGGGAGCTATTATATTATCATATCTGTCATCCGATATACATTACATATATCACGCCTTAATCCCTTGCGGAGTAGGCAGAGCGTATACGGTCGTATAAACCTGACATTTAAGTCACATCTGACAAACATTTGAGGGTCATTCAGAAAATTGTGTATCTTTATAGCGACAGGTTGTCAGACCATCGCCTAAAATCGCAATGCAAATGTAACCCTCAAGTCCCTTAGTCGCCTTATACAAATGTATTGATGCTATTCTATTCCGGCATCACACGGCAGGTATATTGCGATATATTGGTTCTCATAGGACTAGCCCGATGGCGTAGCAGATAGTGCCTGCTACGCTGAGGGTCGTGGGTTC
>NZ_JBNRJY010000541.1:0-333 GCF_059414725.1 Wolbachia endosymbiont of Tuta absoluta | reverse complement strand
GATCACATTCTTGGATTTCTGGTGGAGACCATTTCTTGGTCAAAAATCCGTAGGTGTTAGCCTTCGGTATTATTGAAAATGGTCGTTCATGGCTATTTTCGACAAAAATGGGGGTTGTGTGGCCATTGATCGATCATCGACTAGAGGCTCTTACACCTCACCCCACATATGTTTCCTTGCCATAGATCACATTCGTGGATTTCTGGTGCAGACATTTCTTGGTCAAAAATTCGTAGGTGTTAGCCTTCGGTATTATTGTAAATGGTCGTTCATGGATATTTTCGACAAAAATGGGGGTTGTGTGGCCATTGATCGATCTTCTGGTCGACGATC
>NZ_JBNRJY010000540.1:0-687 GCF_059414725.1 Wolbachia endosymbiont of Tuta absoluta | reverse complement strand
CACTCGCATATTCATACACTCCGATATTTTCTTTTTGGCTGAAAGCACTTTTAAAATGAGAAAGCGCTGAGCAGTAGTCCTTTTCCTGGAGGTTTTTGGAAGCCTCCTGCATAAGATCGATCCCCTTGTTCAGAAACAGTTCACGGTCTTCGAAAATTTCAAGTTCTTTTAATACGGCCTGTGCAATATCTTCAGAAACTGTTTTGGCTGTTTTATGATCGATCCCCCACACTGGTACTGAGACACGGACCAGACTCCTACGGGAGGCAGCAGTGAGGAATATTGGACAATGGGTGAGAGCCTGATCCAGCCATCCCGCGTGAAGGATGACGGCCCTATGGGTTGTAAACTTCTTTTGTATAGGGATAAACCTACTCTCGTGAGAGTAGCTGAAGGTACTATACGAATAAGCACCGGCTAACTCCGTGCCAGCAGCCGCGGTAATACGGAGGGTGCAAGCGTTATCCGGATTTATTGGGTTTAAAGGGTCCGTAGGCTGATTTGTAAGTCAGTGGTGAAATCTCACAGCTTAACTGTGAAACTGCCATTGATACTGCAAGTCTTGAGTGTTGTTGAAGTAGCTGGAATAAGTAGTGTAGCGGTGAAATGCATAGATATTACTTAGAACACCAATTGCGAAGGCAGGTTACTAAGCAACAACTGACGCTGATGGACGAAAGCGTGGGG
>NZ_JBNRJY010000539.1:0-652 GCF_059414725.1 Wolbachia endosymbiont of Tuta absoluta | reverse complement strand
GACATTACTCACCCGTCCGCCGCTCGTCACCCAGGGAGCAAGCTCCCCTGTGCTACCGCTCGACTTGCATGTGTTAAGCCTGCCGCCAGCGTTCAATCTGAGCCATGATCAAACTCTTCAATTAAAAGCTTGATGTGCTTCCACTCGAGAAGCGATGCTCAAAGATTTACTGCATGAATTTTACTTCAGTTAGTCACTCTTCAAGACTTGATATTTTTTTGCATCCGAAGATGCTGGATATCGTCTTGTGGAGTGCCCACACAGATTGTCTGATAAATTGTTAAAGAGCAGTGCCGAGAAACTCATCGGCGCGGGCTGCGTATATTACGCTTTTAGCCCGGAGAGTCAAGCGTTTATTTCGCTGTCTTCTCGCTGACCCGGCGGCTTGTCAGTCGTTGTTCCCGGTCAGTGGAGGCGCATTATAGGGAGTTCTCGGCGGGCCGCAACCCCTAATTGCAAAAAACTTTTCAAGCGCGCTTTTTTTCAACAAAAGGGCGAAAAAGCGACGAATTTATGTCACTTTTTCCGGCAAACAGCCATAAAAGCTGGCGATCACTGGAGTAAAATAGAAATAACGATGTCAGTAAGGACCCGCAGCCATGCCGCTAAATGCACAACAACAGGCCGCCCAACGCAATCTTTCTTATCTGCT
>NZ_JBNRJY010000538.1:0-10934 GCF_059414725.1 Wolbachia endosymbiont of Tuta absoluta | reverse complement strand
GATCCGTTTCTTAAGGTAAATACCGAGCTTACTCTTTCAATTATCAGGTAGTCATCAACTGTACGAAAATTTATCAAGGATTCATATCCTGCAGAATCAACCATAAAAACTGCCGGGAAATCAGAGTTTATTTTATTAAATTGTAGATATGTAAATTTTCCGTCATCAAAAACCTTAATTGGTATTATTGATTGACTGCCTTTAACGTGCGAGATGGAATAGTTAAAATTCAAGCCTTTCTTTATAACCTCAATATCACTTATATCAGGGATAGTGGTATGACTAGCTTGCTCTAGAATATCACCGTTACTCGTTGAATAAATTTCATCACTGTTGAACAGTGGATAAAGAAACCTTACTTCATATGCTAACCTTGGATCATCTAGCCCGTTTGCTTCTTCAGCATGAAACTCGAAATAATAAACTCTTTTGTTGGTAATTATAGTTGCATTAGTATCGGCAATATCATCTATAGGCTTAATAAATAATCTATTACCTTGAGGAAGGAGTTGCCAACCGGTTGCATCACCCATTGAAAGACTCTCTATTACCTCCCCTGGCTCAAACAATATGCTGGATTGATAACCATAAAAGCCCGTGTACTTATGTATAGCCTGTGGATTATAATTCATTACCTTTATGTGGTTATCACCAGCTATTGGTCTTGGTTCCTGTTTTGCAAGTGCATAACCACCACAAAAAAATAATAGTGCAACAAAGAGTACCCTAATCATAGTATCAAAATAAACTGATCTTCATTTTATCATTGATAGACATGTACTGCAACTGTTAAGCTATCCCAGTAGTAAGCGACAGAAAATGCAAGCTTCATAATAATTCATTACTGCAGGAAAAAGGGGAGTGTTAAATAAACTGTGTCAAACCTCCATTTTTTGTTTCTATTTTATTTTTACTTCTCGGTTTGACACAGTTTATTTAACACTCCCTGCAAAGAAATTAACTACAGATTTTATGTCTAAGTTACTCCACAAAATTTTTCCTTTCCTTATCCAAGATTCAAATTTATAGTATCGATTCCCTTTTATGAAATATGAAGCCATCTCAAGTTATAGTTAAGCCTATATTCAGTGAATTACTTTCACAAGTGCAATTGATTTTAGTGTTATACTGTTCTAACAGTAAAGAAGTCATATAGATAATAATGTCTTTTGTATCCAAACGAATATCATTTTTTTTTGTTAATTTGCTCACTAATAATGTACTTATTGATTTATGTTCATTTACTACTTTTATAGTGAGTAGTGTTTTATCTTCTGTTTTAGTCAGTAAAATAGACACTAATTCAATTTGTGCCACTGCACTGATTATAGTTATCACCATATTGGAAATTATCTTATTTATTTTTTCAATTAAGTTTTCTGTAGGACATTCACTTACTCTCCACTGAAGCTTTACTTTTTTTTTAATAAATAATTTTCTATATTGGATTTAGTCTTAACAAAGCTGCAATTATCTGATGAATGAGAATACGCTTGCTTCATAACTTTATATTTATATATTAAATCATCGGAGCTTTCTTTAAGCAATGACAATGCTTCGTTTTGCATATTAGGGTTGTTTTCTTCAAGCTCTTCCAATCCACCCACTATTCCTTGCATAGAACTAGCAAAATCATGAAGAATTCGTCCTGATAGGCACTCTGTTATTAACATTATGTTTTTATTCATTGGATAAAAGTATAAATGATTTAAGTTAACCCTATATTGGTAGGCATGTAGTAGTCAATTTAAGAGAAAGTTTCGTTGCGCTTTTTGTGTCAAAGCATTAATGTAGTATTAATAATTATAAGATTTGTGAAGGCGTTATGAATACTTATGCTAAATCTGGAATAGACCTTAAACTATATAATGAACTAATAAAAAAAGTTAAACCTATTATTGAAAAGACTAAAGGAGAAGAAGTAATTAGTGAAGTAGGATCATTTTCCGCATTGTTTGACTTTTCTTCGCTGAGTAAGAAATACGACCATCCAGTACTTGTTTCCTCAACTGATGGAGTGGGCACAAAACTATTAATAGCTCAAGAGGTGAATAAGCATGATACTATAGGTATAGACTTAGTTGCAATGTGTGTAAATGATTTACTTGCACAAGGAGCAACACCTTTATTTTTCCTTGATTACTTTGCAACAGGCGTTTTAAACAAAAACGTTTTATTGTCTGTAATCCAGGGCATTGCAGAAGGGTGCAAGGAATCTAAAATAGCATTAGTTGGTGGAGAAACTGCAGAAATGCCTGGAATGTATGGTAACAATCACTATGACCTTGCAGGGTTTGTGGTTGGTGTTGTTGATCGAAAGCAAATTCTTCCAAATTGTAGTATAATGAAAGCAGGTGACTGTGTAGTTGGTTTAGAATCAAATGGAATTCACTCAAATGGATTTTCTTTGGTGCGCCATATTTTTAAAAGCTTAGGTATAAATTATAATGATATATCTCCATGGAATAATAAATCTTGGGGTGAAATATTACTTAAGCCAACAAAGATATATGTTGATTCTTTGTTGCCTATTATGCCAAAGGTAAAAGGCATTGCGCATATAACAGGTGGCGGGTTAATAGACAATATTCCAAGAATTCTCTCAGGAAATTTATTTGTAGACATAAATATTAATTCTTGGAAATGGCCAGATATATTTTTATGGCTGAAAGAAGAAGGTAAAATAGAAAAGAGAGAAATGTTAAAAACATTTAATTGCGGCATAGGTATAGTACTGATTGTAGATCCCGATAATATGAAGGATGTGGAAAGCCATTTCCAAAAGCGTGGAGAAAAAATTGAGATTATTGGAAAACTTGATGAAGCATGTCAGCCTCCACTTGATAGAGTAGTATTTAGTTAGTCTAACTTTACCGACAGTCTTTTTGCAACTTCTGAGTATGCTTCCTTTAAGTTTCCTAGATTTAAACGGAAAACATCTTTGTCTAGCTTTTTATGAGTAT
This sequence comes from Wolbachia endosymbiont of Tuta absoluta, assembly GCF_059414725.1. NCBI lineage: Bacteria > Pseudomonadati > Pseudomonadota > Alphaproteobacteria > Rickettsiales > Anaplasmataceae > Wolbachia > Wolbachia endosymbiont of Tuta absoluta. The sequence goes on along the minus strand of NZ_JBNRJY010000538.1, from coordinate 7,971 downwards.
TTTTATCCCATAGCCTACAATTATCAGGGCTGATTTCATCGGCTAAAATGATTTTAGTGCTGTTGTTTATCAATTTGCCAAATTCTAACTTGAGATCAACTAAATATATATTTGCATTTGAAAATAGGTCGACTAAGATTTTGTTGATCTTTAAAGTTGTAGTTTTAACTTCTTCCATTTCTTTATGGGATAACCAACCAAAATATAGTATGTGATTTTCATTCACCATTGGGTCAGCTAGGTCATCATTTTTGTAAAAAAACTCGATTATAGGAGATGTAAGTGCCTCACCTTCTTTGATATTAAAACGTTTGCAAAAGCTGCCAGCTGCAATATTTCTAACCACTACCTCAAGAGGTATTATCTTGAGCTTTTTGACTAGCTGTTCTCTTTCGTTTAGAGCTTTTATAAAGTGCGTGCTAATTCCTGCTTCTTCAAGCTTTTCCATGATAAAAGCACTAACATGATTATTAATTATTCCTTTGCCCTCAATAATTTCATATTTTTCCTTATTGAATGCTGTAACATCATCTTTAAAGTACTGTATAACAGTTGATGAGTCTTCAGTTTCAATAATGACTTTGGCTTTACCTTCGTATATCGTTTTATTCAGTGACATGATTAATTTAGCTGTATACTATAAGATAATATCAAATTGCTGCTTAGTTTACTACAAATTTGCTAATGACGTTTAGTGTTACAATATTAACCATATTTCCAGAAATGTTCCCCGGGTTTTTGAACTATTCTCTTGCCGGAAAAGCGTTGGAAAAAAAAATATGGAATCTTGAAATAGTAAATATTCGTTCTTTTGCTAAAGATAAACATTCAACTGTGGATGATGTTCCATATGGAGGTGGAGCAGGGATGGTTATGCGCCCAGATGTGATTGGTAATGCAGTTGATAATGTGCTTTCTGCTCATAAAAATACTAGATTTATTTATATGACTCCATCTGGTACAAAATTTAATCAGAGAATTGCGAAGGAGTTAACAGAAATTCCTCATGTAACAATATTGTGTGGTCGATTTGAAGGTGTTGACCAAAGAGTAATTGATGTGTATACTCCTTATGAGTTAAGTATTGGAGATTATATACTTTCGGGAGGTGAGCCAGCTGCGATGGTGGTTCTTGATGCATGTATTAGGCTTCTTCCAGGTGTAGTAAATAATTTCGATAGCGTTGCTGAAGAAAGTTTTAGTTATAGTGGTGGTATGCTTGAATATCCTCAATATACTAGACCTGAGCAGTGGAGTAGGTACAAAGTTCCTGAGGTTCTGTTGTCTGGCAATCACAGAAAAATAAGTGATTGGAGAAGGGAACAGTCATATGTTAGAACAAAGGAACGTCGACCTGAATTGTTGAATGGAGATGATAAATGACAAACTTACTTGAAAAATTTAACGAACAACAAATACAAAGGTTAGCCAAAGAGATGCCAGCTTTTTGTCCTGGCGATGATTTGAAGGTCACTTTTAAGGTAGTTGATAGTACGGGTGAGCGTATACAGATATTTGAGGGCGTATGTATATCAAAAAGAAATCGTGGATTACACTCTTCTTTTTCAGTTAGAAAGGTAAGTCATGGAGAAAGTATAGTATCACAATTTTTTGTTTACTCTCCTGCATTAATTTCAGTACAAGTGATGAGAAAGGGAAAGGTCCGTAGAGCAAAATTATATTATCTGTGCAAGCTATTTGGGAAAGCTGCAAGGATCAAAGAACGTACTACTTATGTTAAAAAAAAATCTAAGTAGATACAATAGGGAGTGATGTCAATTGTATCATCTCAAAACTCTCTCTTATTATCCCAGTGTGTGGCGCACAACTGTACTTTCCCTCCTGCTGTGGTGTCATCCCAATGTTTGACACTGGGATCCAGATTCTCCTTTTGGTTTGTGCTTTCATGGAAAATATAAAAATTATTTGCAGGCAAAGCCTGTTAGATCTCAGTTCAAGCACTGGAAAAAGGGGAAAGTCTTTTCAAATCCTCATGTAAAGAAAAGTAAATGGGTATAATAAAGAAAAACTTTCTTAAGTTACTTCAATCTAAGCGCGTACATGCTCGTGTAAAAAGAAAAAATAAAAAGAACAACATTTTATGCTTTTGCTCTTTTACAGCACTGATTGTCTCAATTGGGTGTCCTATATGTATATTACTAAGTATATTAGTTAACTCTTACAGTGCTTTAACAGTAACGAAAATTTTATTACCAGTTGAAATAAATGCTGATCTTATTTTAACTAATAATCCTGGTGATTTACGATATAAGTCCATTGGCTTACTCAACAATTCTTTACGTAAGGTGTTTGAAGGAACTGATTTTAAAGACGGTGACGAAATTTTAAGTCGTAATTCTTACAAAGAACTAGAGAAATTTTTTCATAAGAAAGTAAAAGATAGTGGTGAATATGAGATCTGGTTTACCGCGTCAAGTATAATTAATTCAATAAATAAATATAAACATTTGAATGATCATTATGCTAAATTACTTGATTGGTTAAAAGAGAAGGGAAGAGTAAGAAAATTTTTTAATAAGTCTCTGTTTCTTAAGTCTGATTCTTGTGAGCCTGAGAATGCAGGGATTTTAGGGGCATTTATCGGTTCATTAATGACAATTATAGTATGCTTAGCGTTGGCATTGCCAATAGGAATTATGTCAGGTATCTGTCTTTATGAATTTATGCCTAGAAATAGGCTAATAACCAGTATTGTAGAAATTAGCATGAATAACCTTGCTGCAGTGCCTTCGATAATATTTGGTGTGGTAGGACTGACTCTCTACTTGGGCATATTTGGTTTACCCCGTTCTTCACCGCTTGTTGGCGGGATGACTCTTTCATTTATGATGCTGCCTAATATTATTATTGCAACAAAAAATGCCTTTACAAACGTTCCTATTGCAATAAAAGATGCAGCGTTTGCGCTAGGTGCACCTCACATCAAGGTGATATTGGATCACTCTTTACCGATTGCGTTGCCACGGATAATACATGGTGCAGTGCTTGCAATTGCAAGGATTTTAGGCGAATCTTCCCCTTTACTTATGATAGGCATGGTAGCATTTATTGCTGATACACCTACATCCTTCTTCGATCCGGCAACTGTTTTACCTGTACAAATATACATATGGTCAAGTAGTCCTGAAATTGCATTTATTGAGCTTGCTGCCATTGCAATTATAGCTTTATTGTTAATGCTATTTGCTTTGAATTTAATAGCAAATTTTGTAAAAAGAAAGTTTGAGTTTTTTGATTCATGAAAATTACAATCCTATCTGGTTATGGCTTAAATTGCGAAAAAGAAACTGCATTTGCATTTATGGAATGTAGCAGAAAGCTTGGTATTAATAATATTGAAGTAAAAATCGTTCACATTAATGATATTATAGATAATCCAAGTGAACTGAAATTAAGCAATATACTTGCAATTCCAGGAGGTTTTTCCTATGGTGATGACACTGGTGCTGGTAATGCGTTTGCTTTGCGTATAAAAAACAACTTGTTAGACGAATTTCAAAATTTCTTATCTCAGGATAAGCTTATTATAGGGATATGTAATGGTTGCCAGATATTAGTAAAGTTAGTTCCAGAATTCTCTAATCTAGCTTTAACCTCTAATGATATAGGTAATTACCAATGTCGTTGGATTAGAGTGAGAGTTAATCCGCAGAGTAATTCTGTTTGGCTACGGGGCCTGAGTGAACTATATCTCCCTATTGCTCATGGGGAAGGCAAATTTTTTATGGATCAAGATACTTTGAATCAATTGATTGAAAATAATTCCGTTGCACTGCGTTACGTTGATGAAAATGGTGACTATGCAAATTTACAATTTCCTTACAATCCAAACGGATCTATATACGACCTGGCAGCTTTGTCAGACAAAAGTGGTAGAGTTTTAGCTTTAATGCCTCACCCAGAGAGAGGAATATTTTTTACTCAGCAGGACAACTGGCCTCTTGAAAAAGAAAAATGTAAACGTTCAGGAGTGGCTATGCCAAAATATGGTGATGGAATGCTCATATTTGAGAATGCACTAAAATATTTTGCGTAAGTATTACAATACATTACATACAACAAGTTTTTAAACCATAAAAAGTTACTTGATCAGGATGACAATAAATCTTTATTTTTGATCTGCAGAGTAGCTTTCTCTAACGTTAGGGATATAATTGTTCCACTTTCCAATTGCTTTTCTCAACAAGAGTATATCTAAATCTAGTGTGTCTCCTATATTCACCTTCTTGCCAAAATTCAATTACCTTTGGGATTACGCAAAATCCCACCCAAAAGTCAGGACGAGAAACTTGTGTATTGTGAAATTCTTTCTCTTTCAATTCTATAGCCTGCTCAAAATCTTGCCAATTTTTCAGAACTCTTGATTGTTTTGAGCACCACGCGCTAATTTGACTATCGCGTGCTCGAGAGGAGAAATATTCGTCAGCCTTTTTGCCGCTTAGAAGCCTAACTTCTCCTTCAATTCGTACTTGTCTAGAAAATTCTGTCCAATGAAATACGAGTGCAGCTTTGGGGTTCTCAGTCAATTCTTTTCCTTTTCTACTGTTTACGTTAGTAAAGAACACAAAACCTTCTTTACTATACTCCTTTAGTAATACCACTCTTGCAGATGGAATGCAGTCTTTGCTACACGTTGCTAGCGTCATTGCAGTTGACTCTTTACACGGAAAATTAAGTACTTCTTGATACCACTTTGAGAACAAATCAAAAGGATCTTTTTCAGGTAAGAGTGTCATATGCAAAAATAAAATTTAATTCTGACATGCATTGCAAAAATAAGTGCTACGACCATTTTGTCGTATAAGTGTTATGATATTGTTGCAGATTCTGCAAGGTTTTTGCACTTTACCATATACGTAAAAGTTATTTTGAAAGTATCCAGCAGATCCAGATGGCTGTGCATAATCTTTCAGTGTTGAACCACCAGCAGCAATTGCATCACTCAGAGTATTTTTTATTTCGATAGCAAGTTTTTCGCACTCTATATATGTTAAATCTTGTGCTAGCCTAAGTGGTGATATGCGAGCTCTAAATAAGCTCTCAGAAGCATATATGTTACCTACGCCAACTATTAGCTTATTATTCATTAATACTGATTTGATATTTGCTTTTCTGCTCTGTAGCAACTTCTGTAAATAATTTCCATTAAATTCATCTGTGAGGGGTTCTATTCCTAGGTTATTAAAAAAATTTAGTTCTTGCTCTCTGTTTAAAACAATCACTAATCCAAACCTTCTTGGGTCATTAAAGATTAGTGAAGTGTTGTCAGAAAATAAGAATATCACATGATCATGTTTGTTCTGTGCTTGATTATCTTCAGCATATATAAGCTTTCCGCTCATGCCGAGGTGTATGATTACAGCCATACTAGCATCTATATTCGAGATTATATATTTACCTCTACGCTTGATATCATTTATAACTTTGCCCTTTAGCAAATCATCAATATTCTTCGTTATTGGTACACGCAAATTCCAATTATTGACTGTAACATTGCTTATTTTCTTATTTTTGATTTTATCAAATAAGAAGTTAGAGATGACTTCCACTTCTGGGAGTTCTGGCATGATACCTCCTTCAAAACTTAAGTTTCTGATGGTAATTTTGTTGTTAAAGCTTCCTCAAATACGTTTGGGTATTCTGCAGCGCTTTCTCCTAAAAATTCCTCACCACAAACAAATTTTGGAAGGGGTCTGCTTTGTCTACTCTGTTGCTGTTTTTTTCTTTTTAGAATATTTTGCTTTAAAGCTTTTGCCAATCTTTTTCTCTCTTCTTCTTTTTCCTTATTTTTTTTCATGTTATTCATTATCATAATACGTGAACTTGCCGTTGTAGCTCAGGTGGTAGAGTACGTCATTGGTAATGACGAGGTCCCAAGTTCGAATCTTGGTAACGGCAGTTTAGAGGACGATATTCATAAAGTCAATCCTCTAGATGCTAATTAGATTATAGAAAAACGTCTAGTAAATACCTTTTATACACTACCATTAAGCTGCTTTTTCAGTATTACTATTCAATAATACCTGCCGTAATTTTTCTTTAGAAAATCCATGCATTAAAAGAAATTGTATAATCCTTTGCCAAAAATCCCTCACAATATACTGAAGGATTATTAAAACTTACGTTGGCAGGGTTAAACCTGTTACCATAACTTCCCCCACCACAAATATTTTCATAACAACACTGCTTACAATCGTCAGGACTGTTATCCATATCCCTCAAAAAGTTATTAAAAAATTTATCTGATAAGAACTTAGCCCAACTAGTATTGCTGATGTTATATTCAACAAACTTATGAGGGACACATGTTCTCAAATCATCTAGTGGGCCGAGATTACCATTATTGGAAACACATATTAACGGTAATACAAAAGGACTTCTTTTGCCAAATCCTTCAACTCTTGAATAATTACCGTAAAATAGCTCTAATGAAAAGTTATATAGAAATTTCTCTATCCTTTTTATGATAGTTCTCAGTCAGGTCTTCTTTTATCTTATCTGCCCAGCATATATTACCATGCCCTCCACCATCTCTATCAAACTGACAATGGCTATTGTGATTATTTCTACCATGAAAATTATCTGAAAGCTTTTCTATTCTTTTAAGTATGACACTACTACTAACTTGACCGATATTAGCGCTAAGAAGCTCTAATAATAAATCCACTTGTTTTTCTTTATTGTTTACCATAATTATTTTGCCTTAAAATAGCAAAGTCTAGGTTTACTATAGCTTTTGTCAAGCATTTATCTGAGCTATTTATATATTGGAATGCTACTCGTCATTTTATTTGCTTTCAAATGTATAACTTTCGGTATCTTGTTTTCAAGGACTTTTAACTTAATATTACCACTATTAAAGTCAATACTATAACACTTTAGTTCTTGACCATCCTTGAGTCCCATATTATGGCAATCACTACCTAATTTAACCCCACGTATCTTTTGTAGCTCTAGACTTCTGGTTAAGTTAAAGCATATATCACTATACTTATCAGTATCTTGGAAAGTTAAATTTTTATTTAGTAATCTACTGGGTAATAGACTGAGAAGTATGCTAGAATCTCTTATAGAGGCTATGATGTCTTTTATAAGGGACTCTGGTAAGTAATGTTTTAAATGACTTGCAAATAAGTCAACATTAAAATTAACTTTCTTTGAAGTTATTTCACTTATTATATTATTTATAGTAGTCAATAAGTTATACCTTCCATTACTAACCTCATTTAATTTCTCATCTATTATCATTGCAAGAATAAAACCTTTGTTATAACTCAACATGCTTATGTTTTGATCAAGTAAATGCTTTTGATTTGTTTTTTCGAAATCAATATTAGGTATTAAAGAATTAAAATACTCTTTTAAAGTAATATTAATTATTTTTAAGTACTCATCTTTATCAATAAGTTTCGTGTCAAGTAAGGTTTTCACTCCATAAAATTCCGTAAATCCTTCAAAAAACCACTTATATTTTATTTCATTTTTCTTATCGTTGTCTTGCTCTATTATATGTCCTATATATCTGTGAATTAATTCATGTGATATCACTCTAGTATAATCTTTGATATTTTTTTTTAAGCTTCCCTCAATAATTACATAGTCCTTTCCTGCAGCACCTGTAGTTCTACTAAGATTGGGATTATCAACAAGTACTATATTATACGGCTTACTTTCTAGTATGAATAAGTTATCTTGAGCTAAGATAATTTTATTAATAATATTTACAAGACTGATACTATTATGAGCATTGGTATAAAGCTTATTTCTTTTATCAAGATCAAAACTTCTAAAATTGTCAGTTCTAATAATTTTTTCTATATTATCAAAAGGTTTTCTAAAAGGTAAAAAATCAGGTGAGTTTTTTAAATGTGATGAAGAGTTATCTAAAGCAATAGCAGAATGCATATACTGAATGTATATAAGGAAAAAACAAATAATATAATTTAATAG
>NZ_JBNRJY010000537.1:0-564 GCF_059414725.1 Wolbachia endosymbiont of Tuta absoluta | reverse complement strand
TAAACCCCAAAATATCATTCAAAAAGTGAATAAGGATGTTCTTATTTTTTTCAGTACCGAATATTTTCTTAAATGTTAAATCAAGCTTAGGATCGATCGATTCGCTTCCGAAACTGCGTGAAGTGGCGGCACTATGAAAATTCCTCAGCGCATACGCGAAACCGATGTAACAAGAAAGTTTTCAGCCGTAACGTCGCGTTGCTAGCTGCTACCAGATGGTATTACACTACCTTCACAAAGGGGCCCAATTGGTATACATTGCTGAATTTATTAAGTTTATTGTAATGGTACACCTAAAATAGCCAGCAGTATATGGTGAATCGAGGTCTGTTACTGGTAAAACTGACTTACTTGTAGCCGTCGCCGTCTCACACGCAGATGAAAACGAGACGGGTCGACGAACCCGTCTGCCACTTACGATGCCTACCTACTTATCTCGCGGCAATAGATTTCATATTTTCAGAGCATAATTAAACACGCGGCCTTGAAATTTGCCGGCTTCATGACCGTCGAGTCTAGTGAAGGTTGTTTTAATGACGCGATTCTCATGAGGTGTCGTAAGTG
>NZ_JBNRJY010000536.1:0-281 GCF_059414725.1 Wolbachia endosymbiont of Tuta absoluta | reverse complement strand
TTTCTCAAAAAAGAGCTATTATTTACAATATTGCTACCATTTATGGCAGAAGCAAAGCTCTTTACTAGCTCTTTTGCTGCTCTTTTTTCAAAAACAACCGGAAATTTGCCTGTCCTGATTGTACATGAACCCAATTGATCGATCCTATTATTTTAACCCCGGGGCTATTAAAATCTACACCTGACTGTATGGTGGGGAGCAGGAGCTCACCCGGAGAAGTTTTGTGGTTGTCCAAACAACCAGCTCAATCGCGCCCCGGTTTGGCTAACGAGTTGTTCTGG
>NZ_JBNRJY010000535.1:0-10333 GCF_059414725.1 Wolbachia endosymbiont of Tuta absoluta | reverse complement strand
TAAGGTTACTGCAATACAAACTAAGACTGATAAGATTACAGATACCTTAGGAGCTGATGTCACTGCTATAAAGGCTAAGACTGATAAGATGCCTGCTGACTTAAACGCTGAGTTAATTAAGTTAACTACAATAGGAAATGCTATAAATGGTAATGGTAACGTCACTGAAGCTGCTAAAGCTGTACTAGAGAGCAGTTTCAAGAAAGCTATTAAAGAAGCTGGAGAAGATGGTAGCGAATGGCTTAAAAATGAGATAAAAGAGATAGTGTCACAGCCATCCTTCGAGATTCCAACAGATTCAAGTTCACCTCTTTCTTGGGATTGGTAATGTAAGTGCTAGTGAATGACATCGCAAGATGTCATTCACTGTTGTCATTCCAGTATCACATGCTGGAATGACATCCTTGTTTTATTGCAACTAATTTGCAGTGATTCTTGTTTTAATGTAAATGGAATATAGTCCTATTGCTGCTGCGTTTGAAACATTTAGACTATCAATTACGTTTGACATTGGAATTTTTAAAAGATAATCACAACTTTCTTTCACTAATCTCCGCATTCCTTTCTCTTCAGAACCAAAAATAATTACTCTTTTTTGCCCAAAATTCTTTATTTCATCTATATTTTCCTTTGCATTGCAATCAAACCCATAACACCAGTAGCCTATCTTTTTTAAAGACTCCATCGTTTTTACTATGTTTGTAACGTATATTAGAGGAACAATATCCAGTGCTCCACTTGCTGCTTTTGCGATAGATGCATTTTCGCTCGGTGAATGGTGATGTGGTAAAACCAGTGCATCAATGTTGAAACAAGCTGAGGTTCTTAAAATCGACCCTATATTGTGTGTATCAGTAATTTGATCTAAAATGACTATAGTAGAGCTGTCACCTGAACCTTCAGCTATTTCTTCGATATTTAAGCTGTGAAAAATAGGAGCAACTTTTAAAGCAATTCCTTGATGATTGACACCTTTGGGTAAAACATCATTGAACATTTTGTTCTCTACCAGTCGAGGTTTAATGCCCTTACTATCTGCACATTGTTTAATTTCTTTCTCAAATTCTCTGTAGAAATTTTCTGTTACTAACAGTTCTATACACCGCCTATTTTTGTTTCTTAATGCTGAAATACAAGTGTGCTTTCCATATATCCAACAGTTTTCATTAGCTTTTGATGATTTCATCTCATTATTGAAAATCAGTTTTTTATAGAATAAGCAATATTTTACTGTGTTTATATATTGTTGTAAAATTATGCAGTTCAATTAATGAATTTATGTCAGATGATGAGTTAGATTGGCAAAAAAATGTTAAGCCAATAGAATGTGGAAAAGTTACTTTGAAAGTTGATCACAAAGTAAATATAAAATCTATGATTGATAAAGGTGCCTCTAGTTTACAAGAAAATTTTCTTAATACTGATAATGGTGATTCATCATTTTGTCTTGACTACAATACAAAATTAAAGATCGATAGGGGCAAATATTTTATAAGCGATAAACTCGATTTGCATGTCTATAGTATAGATAATGCTTATTGTAAATTGATAGATTTTATTATCAAAAATTATCAAGCAAGGAATAGGTGCTTATTGGTAATTACGGGGCATGGTAATAGTACAGATAAAATAGACACTATAAAGAATAGCTTAAATAAGTGGTTGAATGACACAAAAGTTCGAAATATGATCTTATACTATCAGCAAGCCATAAAAAAACATGGTGGCAAAGGAGCTTTTTATGTCTTATTAAGAAGAAATAAAGGTTAATTTTAGAGTACCTATTTAGGAGTACCTTTCTTAGAATTCACGTGTTGAAGAATGATTTCTGCTAAACCTTTACTAATTCCAGGTACGTTTTGAATTTCAGCTAGAGAAGCTTTGCTTATATTTTCTACAGAACCAAAATGAGACATGAGTGCCTTCTTTCTTTTACTGCCAACACCGGATATTTCACTTAATTGTGAAGCAAAAAACTGTTTATCGCGTTTTTTTCTATGCGAAGTTATCGCAAAACGGTGAGCTTCATTACGCAGCAATTGTAAATAAAGCATGACCTTACTGTCACTTGCTAGAGTAAATTCTTCTCTGTCCGGCACATAAAATCTTTCATTTCCTGCATTACGATCATGACCCTTTGCCATACAAGCAAAAGGAACTTTTATATTCAATATTTCCAACACATTCTGCACTATGGAAACATGTCCTGGACCGCCATCAATCAGTAAAAAATCAGGGATTATATCTTTTATATTGCCAGAGAAACGTCTAGTCAGCACTTCTCTCATCATTTTATAGTCATCACCTGAAATTTCTTCTTTTATAGTAAATTTTTTGTATTCACTTTTTAAAAAACCTTCCTGCCCTGCAACAATCATCACACCAACTTGTTGATTTCCAGATATATGGCTATTATCATAAACCTCGATACGCTTTGGAATATTTGGTAACGAGAAAATCTTCCTAAGCTCTTCGAGCTTTTCTAGGTTATTTCTATAATCAGTAAGCTTCTGTTCTAGACTATGCTGAGAATTATTGTAAATAAAATTCAACAAATCACGTTCTTTACTATTTTTCGCATGCAAAACTTTTATTGATTTTTGAGTAAGAGCATAAAGTGCTTGTTCTATAATTTCCTTATCCTTAATAAAATCGGGAACGTAAATTTGCGCTGGTGGTGTGTTAACTGGATTATACAAATTGACCAAAAAGGTGGATAAAATTTCATCATTTGAATGATCACTACAATTCTCAATGAAGTAAGGAATGCTTCCATAGTTACCTTTATCTCTGAAAGATAGTACACCAATGCATGCTAAGTCTGCCTCACGTACAACGCTAAAGAAATCTGCATCTTCTTCAAAAGAAAAATCCATTGGCTGCATTTGAATTTGCTGAAGAAATTTCAATCGATCTCTATAGACAGCAGCAAGCTCGTAGTTCATTTCCCTACTGCACTTTTCCATTGTAGAAAATAGCTGTCTTTGCACTTCTTTATTCCTTCCTAGCAGAGTATCTTGTGCTTGTTTTACTGATTTGCAGTAATCATCTTTTGTAATTTTATCTACGCATGGTGCTGAACAGCGCTTAACTTGATACTCAAGACATGGTCTTTTTGTTGAAGAGAAATATTGATCTGAACATACTCTTAAGAGAAAAGCTTTTTGCAATGATAATATAGTGTTCTTAACAGCAGCAGCAGATGGAAAAGGGCCGTAGTAATGAAACTCATTCTTCTTAAACTTACCTCTATATTTCGCTATTCTTGGATAATCATGCTTAGAAATTGTTATATAAGGATAAGATTTTCCATCCCTAAGCAAAATATTATAAGATGGTTTTAACGATTTTATTAACTGTGCTTCAAGAAGCAATGCTTCGATTTCATTCTCAGTGATGAATATTTCAACCTTAATAACCTGTGAGATCATTACTCTGATTCGTTCAGAAAGGTTTTCGAATTGAAGGTAGTCAGATAATCTCGACTTCAAGTTTTTTGCTTTACCAATGTATAAAACCTTACTCTTATCTCCAATCATCTTATAAACGCCACAGGATTGTGGAGATGATTTGATTTGTTCCTTATATTGCCTGAGCATTTATCAATTGTTTAACCTGTATAAGGTTAAACTCTGCTACTAAATGAAAGGTAGAAACAACATTTGCAAGCAAAGATAACCTGTTTATTCTAAGCTCATTAGAATCACAGTTAATCTTTACACTGTCCATAAATTGATTGATAAATGGAGCAAAACGAGCAAGTTCATCAAGCGCTGTATTAAAGTCGTTATTTTCTATCGCTTGTTTGATGTTTTTACAAGCAGCTATAGCACAATTTGATAGCGCAATCTCCTCATCTTCAATCAAAAACTTCTTACTGTAAGATGCATTATAAGTAGTGCCATCACTTTTTCTCACTTTGCTCATCATGTTACTGGCTCTTTTATAAGTGCTTAGAACCTGTTCACCTTCTTTTGTACTAAGATAACGATCCAATATCACAGTTTGCTTTTCCGCTTTCAGCAGATCATTAATATCGACTTTATATAGTATTGAATCTACAACATCTTGCCTTATATTTCTATTTTTTAAAATAATCTTGAACCTTTCTAAGCAGAATTTAAATACTAGTTCTAAAATTTGTTTTTCACTTGGCTTATCAACTGGAGTTATATTTTTATTCAATAGAAGCCTTGAACATAAAGATACTGACTTATCTATCAGCAATCTAATTGGAATATGCAAATTATTTTCAAGTATTGTTCTAATTATACCAATTGTCATTCTACGCAAACCAAACTGATCATACGAACCAGAGATTTTCTCACCTGCTGCAATTAAGCCAACCAAACTATCCATTTTGTCTGCAATAGCTACAGCAATCGCAGTAGGAGATCTAGGGCATTCTTGGTCCGATCCAATTGGCTTATAGTGCTCAGTTATAGCTTCCACTACTTCTTTATCCTCTTGAAAATAAGAAGCGTAGTATCCACTCATTACTCCTTGCAATCCCGGAAATTCTTTCACTATCAACGTTGCAAGATCTGCCTTTGCTAAATATGCAGCACGTTCAACTTTAATTAATGAAGCATGTGGAATAAATATCGCTATATACTTTGAAAGAGCGATAATACGCTTCACTTTTTCTTCTACGCTACCGAGCGAAGCATGAAATGAAATAGAGCTCAATTTTTTGACATAGTAATCTAGGTTTTCCTTCTTGTCTTGAGATATCAAAAACTGGGCATCAGCAAGACGTGCTTCTAATATTCTTTCATGGCCTTTGACAACTTCATTGTTGTTAACATTTACAACAGTAACAAAATGTGATATTTTCTGTCCATCACTTAAAGCAAGATACTTTTGCTGCGTATTAATTATACTAAGTATTACTTTCTTCGGTAATTCTGATGATTTTACTTTACCAAATAATACTATTGGCCACTCTATAAGCCCTGCCAATTCATTAAGTAAATAATCATTTTTTTCAAGTTGTAAGTTCTCCTCTTTTGTAAACTTATTAATCTGATCTAGTATAAATTGCTTTCTTTTGTCCAACTGGAGAATGACATTATTTTTTTCTAACAATTCAAAATAGTCTTTGGGCGTTTTAACAGTAAGTACTGCATCACCTGAAAGAAACCTATGACCATACGTCACGTTGCATGCTGTAACCCCTGCAAAAGATATAGGTATTATTTCGTCATTTAAAATACATAGAATATTTTTAATTGGCCTAACCCATCTCTCTTTTCTTTCACTCCATCTCATACTCTTTGGCCAAGAAAAGTTTTTTAGCATTTCCTCCAGTTGATTTTTGAGAAACCCGTTGATGTTAAATAAGCAGCTTTCTCTCTTAATGAAGTAAAAATCTTCATCATTTACTTTGCGAATGAGTAAATCTTCTTCACCTTTCCGATTTTTTCTCAAAAAACCTTCGATAGCACTTTTCGGTGCATTAACTCTTGGTCCTTTAATTTCATTGTTAGAATCTTTTAGCTCTAAAGCACTTATGCCATCAATAAAAAGAGCAATGCGACGTGCAGTCACATAAACTTCTATAGATGCAAATTTCACATTATTTTTACTAAAAGCATTAGTGATATAGCTCTTAACCTGAGCTGCAGATGAATTCTGCATTCTTGATGGAATTTCTTCTGAAAGACATTCAAACAATAATTGTGACAACATATTCTACTTTGCTCTATATAATTCACAGCATTTTTTTGTTAACTCTCTCACTCTACCAATATAGGCTGTACGTTCATTCACACCAAGCACACCTCTTGCATCAAGTAGATTAAGTAGATGGCTCGTTTTAATACATTGGTCATAAGCTGCTATCGGCAATTCTTTTTCAACAAGGAATTTACACAGTTTTTCTGTATCCTCAAACTGCTGTTGTACTACTTTAGTATCATAATAATCAAGTGCCAGGTAAGAAAACTCTCGCTCTCTTTGTTTAAAAATATCTCCATAAGTTACACCATTATCGTTCCACATTATGTCGTAAACATTATCTACACCCTGTATGCACATTGCTAAACGCTCTAACCCATATGCTACTTCACCAGGAATTATTCTGCAGTCAATACCTCCCACTTGCTGTATATAAGTAAGTTGTGTTACTTCCATTCCGTTGCATGTAACCTCCCAACCAAGACCGGATGCGCCAACACTTGGGTTTTCCCAATCATCTTCAATAAACTTAATATCATATTCTTTTGTCGATACACCAAGAGCTTTTAAGCTATTTAAGTAAATATCTTGCAAATTGCTGCCAGATGGTTTTATTATAACTTGGTATTGATGATGCTGATATAAACGATTAGGGTTGTCGCCATAGCGTCCGTCTGCAGGTCTGATTACTGGTTGTAGATACACAATTTTTGTTGATTTTTCGTCAATCGCTGACATGATTGTTGCGGGATGTAGTGTTCCAGCTCCAACTTCAGACGTATATGGATGAAGTATAGTACACCCTTCATCTGCCCAAAAATCTTGTAATCCCTTTATTATATCCTGTAGATTCACGCAAACTGTATATCTTTTAAACTGAATACATAAGCAAATAAGTACTATTCTATACTTATTTTTTTAATAGTGCCATGAAAATAGTCACTCAAGGCTATTGAACTTTCTTTTACATACTCAAATATGCTTTTGTTTAAAACAATCGCATCATGCATAGTCAGATCGCAGAATATAAATGCAGTCAAGTACAATAAAATCACTGCATAAAACACATGAAAAATCCCTTCAAATGTGATTGATATTGCATTGTTATAACTAAGCTGTATCGTACTTATCGGCCATGGTTTTATTACTTCTACAATATTAAAAAATAAATAAGGTATTATAAAGAAAAAGAACAAATGCATAAGATCATTAAACCAAAATGGACATTGAAGTATTGCCTTGCATATACTTAAATAGAATTTACTTACAATATAATAAATTGACATTATTGCCGGCATCGAAAACGCAACAGTCATCACCTGTCCTGATGCTATTTGTATTACTATATTCTCATCACTGCTGGCTGAAGGATCTTGAGTATGAAAAATAGATATGCCAACTAATTGCAGCACTAACATAACTATTGCTAGCTTGGTAAAAATAGCAGCTACAACTATGCCTGAATTCGGCATTTTATATAGTATAAAATCACCTCCGTATGTAAGCATTAATATAATGTCGGTAATAAATAATATTAGAAAAGAAGACCAATAATGCTGCCAACCCGGTAAATATCCTACTCCTAAAAAAGAGCTTACTATTTTGGCAGGAAAAACCTTGCCTAGCACCTTACCCAAAAATTGAAAAAAAATCCCCATGTCCTAACTAACACTTGACTTATATTTTTCACAATACTGAATTGTAATGGACTTATCAATACACTTCTTGCATAGAAAAAAGGCAAATAGTTAAAAACGATCTAAATTTACCAATAACCGTTATCCCTTCTTTCTTCATATTAGTGCCTCTATCCCAGTGCTCCTTTTCCTGTCATTCAAGTAGCCCTCTGTGGTGTCATTCCAGTGCCCAGACACTGGTTCTTTTTTTCTAGATTCCAGTGTCAAGCAGTGGAATGATATCCTGAAATTTTAGCTATAAATATTAAAAAATTTACCAAATAAAAAAAAGGCAAAAAATCCCCGTGTAACGAGTTTTGACCCTATAATAATTTAAATTGGCATTGTAATAATGTGCTAACGCTTAAAATAAGCGCGTTTTGGCTGAATGTAGAAAAAATAAAAAAAGCCGCTATAATTTTATGTAATCTGCCAATATATACCTGAGTTTTTTACTGAATTTTTGTTGTTAAATCTGCAGAGATTAAAAACAAGGATAAATACTCTTATTGATATGGTAAGGAAAGTGGGAAGGTTTGTCAAGTCACTTCGGCCAGCTACCTACTTAGATGTTCCACACTGCTAAGTAGATACCAAATTTTTTGCAACATCAAGTGCAGCATAGGTAAATATTGCACTTGCACCTGCACGTTTAAAACCAATTAAGGACTCATAAATCACTCTGTTATAATCCAACCAGCCATTATTTGCTGCAGCTTTTATCATTGCGTATTCACCGCTTACTTGGTAAGCAAAAATCGGAAAATTGAACTTGTCACTTGCTGTTTTTATTATATCTAAGTATGGCATACCCGGCTTTATCATAATAAAATCTGCACCTTCATTTATATCCATTTCAATTTCGCAGATTGCTTCGCGTGCATTTCGATAATCCATTTGATAACCACTTTTGTCGATGAAATTTGATGATGCGCACGAACCGACAACTTGCCTGAATGGCGCATAGAAGCTAGAACAGTACTTTACTGCATAGGACAATATTGACACATTCTGAAAGTTATTATCATCCAATGTTTTTCTTATTTTTCCTATCCTGCCATCCATCATATCAGAAGGAGCAACTATATCGCATCCTGCTTTTGCTAAAACAAGCGCTTGCTTACACAATATTGACACAGTTTCATCATTTTCCACATCCATCTTGCCGTCTTTTAAAATGCCATCATGACCGTGAGTAGTGTATGGATCTAGTGCAATGTCTGCAATAATGCCAATATCCGGTACATTTGATTTTACAGCACAAATTGCTTTACAGATTAAATTGTCAGGATTGTACGCTTCCTCGGCGTTTTCAGATTTTAGTTTACTATCAACTACAGGAAAAATTGCAACAGCATTAATCCCCGAGTCCTTAGCTTTCTGAATTATAGAAATTAATCCATCTATTGAATAACATTTGATATCAGGTAAGCCAGAAATTGGCTCAATTGTTTCTTCTCCGTCATGAACAAATAAGGGAAAAATCAAATCATTTACTGATAAAGTGCTTTCACTTGTTAAATTGCGAATCCACTTGCCTGAGCGCCTACGCCTTAACCTTGTATTTGGGAAATTAAACATTGGATCCAGGCAAATTCCCAGTAAAAAGCAACACTCCTGAAATGAGTATTACCCAAAGTACCGATATTGGCAAAAATACTTTCCAACCAAGACGCATTAATTGATCATAACGATAACGAGGTATTGTAGCTCTAATCCAAACAAATATAAACAAAAGTACAACTATCTTCAAAACAAACCAGATTAAACTAGGAATTTTATACAGCAAACTAAGCTCTAATGGAGGATACCACCCTCCTAGAAAGAATATTGTCATCATAGCGCTTGCTAAAATCATATTTGCATACTCTCCTAGAAAAAAGAGAGCAAAAGGCATTGATGAATATTCGACGTTATACCCAGAGACAAGCTCTGCTTCAGCTTCTGGTAAGTCAAATGGGTGACGGTTAGTTTCTGCAAGCAAAGAAATAAAAAATATTATTCCTATAGGCATCATCAGCAAATCAATCCAAAATGGCATATTATGTTTCGCTACCACCATCTCTGCAAGATTCAACGTACCAGTTGTAATAACAACTGTAGCAACTATTAGACCTATTGAAACTTCATATGAAATCATTTGAGCAGCTGACCTTATAGCGCCAAGAAATGCATAATTAGAATTACTAGACCAGCCTGCAATAATAATGCCATATATTCCCAAAGAGGATATAGCTAGCACATAAAGCACTCCAACATTAATATTTGCTATTACCTTAGGGATTATTACCTGCTGTCCATTTTCTGTAATTATTTCAGCTCCAAATGGTATAACTGCCCAGGAAATTAATGCTAAAATAAAGGTGAGCATTGGAGCCATAATAAACAGTATGGTGTTTGCTCTAAATGGTATTATCGGCTCTTTAATTATCAATTTGATAGCATCTGCAAATGGCTGTAGTAGCCCAAATGGCCCTACTACACTTGGACCATGCCTTAGTTGAATTGCACCAATAACTTTACGCTCAAAATACACTAAATATGCTACTGAAAGCAAAAGTGGAATAAGAAGAAAAAGAATATCAAATATCAAGTACATGCAACCCTAAATCAAAAAAATAGTTCATAATTGTGGCAATAAAAAATACAGCAAATGCTCTAGACACACAAGACAATGTCCCTATTGAAATCAATAGGACAACACTTTTCTGTACAGCATTTAGCTTAATAGAATAGTAAAATGATATGCATATGAATGACACTAGTGACATCATAATTAAGATCATTGTGAGAGGCAAATAATTCCCTCGTCCCTCGGTAACTATAATAAATGTTAGTGCCATCCATACATATCCTTCCGTAAATAGTGCAATAATATCATTGATAAAATCAACTAGCTTATAAACGAACTGTTTTTCTAATGTATTTTGTTCTTTACACAAAAATATAGAGTTTAATTTTCGTTGAAAATATACCAG